>JBEIPV010000144.1:0-6679 GCA_040376855.1 Bacteriovorax sp. | reverse complement strand
CCCGGTGAATCCTGACGAGCTAGCTTATTCCATCTAATCCCATCAGTTGAAGCGAAGTATTGATCAGCAAGCTTTCTAACAAAGATTCTCTCTTTGTTAAGTTCTTTTTGATCCTTAATCGTTCTGAATTCAAACTCAACCATTTCAGCTGAGTGAGTAATTGTTTTCGTTAGATCAACAATATATTCGTTTTTGTCGTTATCAATTAAATACGTTCTCATTATAACCCCATTCTTCTAGCTTCAATCCCGGCAATTTGCTTGTAGATTGATGTGAAGTTCATATCTGTGTTCACTTTTTCCTGAGGCTTCTCAGTTGCAATGAAGTTAGTTGAGTACTTACCATTAATAAAAACTTCATCTTTCATAATAACTTTATGAAGAGGAATATTTGTCTTTAGTCCTTCAATTAAAAGACCATCAAGAGCAGCTCTCATTTTTCTGATAGCGACTTCTCTTAGAATCCCTTTAACAACCAGCTTTCCTACCATTGGATCGAAATCTGGAGTTACGTGAAGACCTTTATAAAGACAGTTATCAAAACGAGTTCCTTGAGGGAAGTTCGTCTCACAACCAGTTACAACTCCTGGAGCTGGAAGCATTGTGATTGGATCTTCAGCACAGATACGACATTCAATCGCATGACCTGTTCTCTTAATCCATTCCTGTGAAGGAATCCCAAGATCTTCACCGAAAGCAGACTGGATCATACAAACGATCAAGTCGATTCCTGTGATTTCTTCAGTAATTGGATGCTCTACCTGAATACGAGTGTTCATCTCTAGGAAGTAAAATTCTTTATCTTCACCCATAATTAATTCAACAGTTCCTGCTGAATCGTAATTAATAGCTTTAGCTAATTTTACAGCTGAGTTACAAACTCTCTGACGTAGATCTTCATCATCACCAATGAATGGCGACGGAGCTTCTTCTACGATCTTCTGGTGGCGACGTTGAATCGAGCATTCTCTTTCGAAAAAGTGAAACACGTTACCTTTTCTATCAGCTAAAATCTGAACTTCAATATGGTGTGGGTTAACAATAAACTTCTCAACAAGAAGGTCACCATTTTTGAATGCAGATGCAGCTTCTCTTCCAACAGCTTCGAAGTTATTTCTAACGTCTTGCTCATTGAAACATGTACGCATTCCACGTCCACCACCACCAGCAACAGCTTTAAGCAGGATAGGGTATTTAATCTCGTTAGCGATCTTAATAGCTTCTTCAACAGTTTTTACCGGCCCAGTAGAACCCGGAACAACCGGCATCCCAACTTTCTTAGCAAATTCTTTTGAAACAGCTTTATCACCCATAACTCTTACAGCTTCTGGGTGTGGTCCAATCCAAACGATTCCGTTATCAACAAGCGCCTGAGAGAACTCAGTGTTCTCTGATAAGAATCCGTACCCTGGGTGAACACCATCGATTTTATATTTTTTACAAACTTCTAAAATGTTCGGAATATTTAAATAAGTCTCAGCATTAGTAGAACCTGGAAGACGTACCCATTCATCACACACTTCAAGATGTTTTGCTTGAACTTCGTTATCAGTCCAAACACCAACAGCAGTGTGACCTAACTCGCGACACGCTTTCGCGATACGAGCGGCAATCTCTCCACGGTTAATGATAAGAATTCTTTTGTTTCCTGAAGTAATCTTACTCATAGTTGGATGTTCCCGTGTTTACGTTTAGGTTTTTCTTGCTTCTTATTTTTAAGAGCAATCAAATACTCATAAACTCTCTTACGAGTTTCTTCCGGAAGAATAATCGCATCCATGAATCCAAGTTCAGCTGCTCTATATGGATTAGCAAACTTCTCTTCATAGTCAGCAATTAGCTGTGCTTTTTTATCGTCGAAAGCTTTTCCAGTTAATCCTTCAAGATCTCCTCTGTTAATAATATTAACAGCACCCTCAGCTCCCATAACCGCAATTTCAGCAGTTGGGTAAGCAAGGTTTACGTCAGTCTTAATGTGTTTTGAGGCCATAACCAGGTATGCCCCACCGTAAGACTTACGAGTGATAATTGAAATAAGAGGAACAGTTGCTTCTGAGTAAGCGTAAAGAAGTTTTGATCCGTGCTTAATGATCCCACCAAACTCTTGGTTAGTTCCTGGAAGGAATCCTGGAACGTCTACTAAAGTTAAAATAGGAATATCAAAAGCATCACAGAATCTAACAAATCTTGCAGCTTTTTCTGAAGAAGAAATATCAAGTACCCCAGCTAAAACAGCAGGCTGATTAGCTACGATCCCGATCTTAATTCCACCAATTGAAGCAAACCCAACGATGATGTTCTTAGCGTAGTCTTTATGAACTTCTAAGAATTGAGCATCGTCAACGATATCAAAGATGATCTCTTTCATGTCGTATGGTTTTTTCGGATTAGCTGGAACTGTTTCTTTAATTTTTACGTTGTCGCGATAGATTGTATCCGACGTGTATTTTGGAGTCGCTTTTGTAAAGTTAGCGTGAGGGATGTATGAAAGAAGCTCGCGCACTCTTTCGAAACACTCATCTTCGCTTGCCACTTTAAATTGAGCAACACCAGATTTCTCAGAGTGAGCTGTAGCTCCACCTAATTGATCTTTAGTTACTTCTTCGTGAGTTACAGTCTTGATAACATCAGGGCCAGTAACAAACATGTATGAAGATTTATCAACCATGAAAATGAAATCTGTTAGAGCAGGAGAATAAACCGCTCCACCAGCACATGGCCCAAGAATTAATGAGATTTGAGGAATTACACCAGAACACTTTACGTTTCTGTAGAAAATCTCTCCGTATCCCGCTAGCCCTTCAACACCTTCTTGAATTCTCGCTCCACCTGAATCATTCATACCGATCATTGGAATTCTGTTTTCAAGAGCGAAATCCATGATCTTACAAATTTTCTTAGCGTGAGCTGATCCTAGTGATCCACCAAAACAAGTAAAGTCTTGAGAATATAGTGCAACTTTTTGTCCGTTGATTGTAGCAACACCAGTTACAACACCGTCACCAAGAAAAGACTCTCCTTTCCCCATGGCCGCTTGTTTACTGATTACGAAACGATCGAATTCTAAAAATGAACCTGGATCTACCAGACGCTCAATTCTCTCTCTCGCTGTGAACTTGCCTTGTTCATGTTGTTTTTTAATTCTGGCTTCGCCACCACCTACTTCAGATTCTTGTCTGAGTTTAAGCAATAGCTCGCGCTTCCCTTCCAGGGTTTGGGTCTGAGACATAAAAAAACCTCCTAAAGAAGCACGCATTTTATACTGTGATTCTTTAGGAGGCTACTTATACTGCGTCAAATATTAACTAATTTTTACGCGGCCTTAACTCTCTTATCAAGCCCGTACTTATCAACTTTCATAATTAAGCTCGCTCTCGAGATATCTAACTCTTTAGCTAACTTAGATTTATTGAAATTGCAGCGCTTCAATCCTTCACGGATCATCATGATTTCTAACTGCTCAAGCGCTTCTCTTAAAGTCCCTTCAGTATCAACACCTTTGAACGCTGGTTCTGCCGAAGCTCCCCAATCGATAATTCTTGGCGAAAGATTTTCTGGGCCAATCATCTTCTCATCACCAGCTAAAACCACAAGTCTTTCAACTTCGTTTTCTAGCTCACGAACGTTACCCGGCCATGGATAATCAAGCATCTTTTCCATACATTTTTTTGCAAAAGTTTTTAACGCTTTTCCTGACTCATCACATCTCTTCTTTAAAAAGAAATCCATAAGAACCGGAACGTCTTCTCCACGCTCACGAAGAGGCGGAAGACCAACGTTGATGACGTTAATTCTGTAATATAAATCTTCTCTGAACTCACCCTTTGCCATCATTTCTTTAAGATTTTTATTTGTTGCCGCAACAATTCTCACGTCAACTTTCTTAGGCGCCGTCGCTCCCACTGGAAGATAAGTCCCTTCCTGAAGAACGCGTAAAAGCTTCACCTGCATCGAAAGAGTTGTATCCCCGATCTCATCCAGGAACAGTGTCCCACCGTTAGCCGTTTCAAATAGACCTTTTTTATCTTTCACCGCTCCAGTAAACGACCCTTTCATGTGCCCGAATAATTCCGAATCAAGAAGGTTATCGTTAAACGCTGAACAGTTCACAGCTAAAAACATTTTATCTTTTCTTGGAGAATAAAAGTGGATGGCCTTAGCAACAAGTTCCTTACCAGTCCCGTTTTCCCCTTGAATCAACACACTTGATTCAGATGAAGAAATTTTCTCTAAAAGAGCATAAATCTGTTGCATCTTCTTCGATTTACCAATCATCGCGTGGTATCTGTATTTCTCACCAACTTCAGATGATAGTGCATGAATATGCTCTTCACGCTTAGTAATCTCATCATGGAATGAAACCATCTCTTCAGCTACTAAACCTGTAAGCTCTTTTACGTAATCTAATTCACGAGGCCACATTTTCTTAATTTTTTCACAAGCAGATGCCGCATCTTCCGGAGTCGACCCACACTCAATCATTTGTGCTTTAAGTGAATCGATATCCCCAGATGTCGCCGTATCCAAAACGAATGGATAAACGAAAACTGCTCCAGCAAATTCCCCTTCCACCTTAATTGGAAAAGCAACTCCCTTCACATGCTTGAAGTATGATTCATAAACTACGATCTCATCTTTACCAGACGCCATCGATTCAACCATCTTCTCAATATCTTCTGCTAAGAAGTCATGCCCATATGCTGACTGCATTTGAACTTTCATAAAATGACTTTTGAATGCGTGAGACTTACTCGTATGATCTGACCAAAGTTTTCCATGAGCGTCCGTATAGAACATCTCAACATCAAACCACTTCCCTAGAATGCCTTCTAGTTTTGAAATAACGTGAAGTTTTCCCATGTCTTGCCAATTAATCATACAACTCTCCTAACGAGTTTCGATGTTTCAGTATAAAAACATCAATAGTTGTAAAACTTTTCGGCACTTTCGCTCAAAACTTAACGAAACTGATAAAAAAATTAACACATAACCTATTTGCCTATCTCTTAAAATAAGACAGTTAGGGGCTTCGAGGGCCCAAACGGATAAAAATATTACAGAATAGTCGGGTTGGATTATCCATCTCAGCTATATAAAGCAGTAGAACTTTAATGAAATTATTCAAAAAATGATTGAGCTCAAGCTCTTAAAAAACTAGCTCATCTCTTTATTAGTGTGTTTCAACTTTACGCTCATCCAGCGTTTGGCCGCTTAACCAAAAATCTAGACGGGTAACATAAGATTCAGAAAGCCAATCCTGAGGCCCAATGAATTTATTGATATGCTTCCCTGTATTTGAAAAAAGAAATGTCTCTGGAACCTTTAGTGTACCTAATTGGTCCATTACTCTGTTTTCTTTATCAATCGCAAAGGTCACATTCTTTGGAATATTCGGAAACCTTGTCAGAAACTTTTTAATTTTCGCTTCTTCATCATTCACGGCCACTAAAAGAAACTTCACGCCTTTATCCTGCACCTTTCCCGCATAAGATAAAAACTCCGGCATTTCTTTTTCACATGGAGCACACCACGTCCCCCAGATATGAACAAATGCACCCGCAGACCCAGCTACAAAGTCACTAGACTTAATAACTGCATTCGACCCAATATCTGTAACATTAAATTCTGGAAGTACTTTTAAAACCGGCGCTGAGTTGTCAGCACTACTTCCGTAGAACACCTTTCTCTCATAATTAGCATATAAAAAAGTAAGCCCAAGAAGAGCGACAATAAGAAGACATTTCTGGAAAAAATTTAATTTCATATTGAAAAAATAGGCAAAAAAAAGCCTCCCGTAAAGGAGGCTTTTATATTTTAAAATCGATCTAACTATTCAACTAAAGCGAAGTAGCTCATCTTAGCGTTATCACCAACACGCCCTTCAGCGATTTTGATAACTCTAGTGTATCCACCATTTCTAGTCTTAAACTTCGGAGCAACAGTTGTAAAAAGTGCAGTTACAGCTTTGTCGTTGTTTAACTTAGAGTAAGCAAGTCTTCTGTTGTGAACAGAATCAACTTTTGCAAGAGTGATTAGTTTTTCAACATATCCTCTAAGTGCCATACATCTAGCATGAGTTGTTTTAATTTTTCCGTGCTCAAGAACTTCGATAGCAAGGTTTTTAATGATTGCTTGTCTGTGAGCTGGCTTTACGCCTAAAGTATATTTGTGATTCCCGTGTCTCATAATTCCACCTAATAATTAAATTCTTAGTTTTTACCTAAAGTCTTACCGTCTTGCATATCTTTCATTAAGCTATCAACTTTCATCCCAAGACCAAGACCCATGCTCGTTAGAATTTCTTTAATTTCATTTAAAGATTTTCTTCCGAAGTTCTTAGTTCTTAGCATTTCACCTTCTGTCTTCGAAACTAGTTCGTAGATATACTTAATGTTAGCGTTTTGTAAACAGTTAGCTGAACGAACTGAAAGTTCAAGTTCAGATACTGGCTTAAGAAGCGCATTATTAGTAGGTGAAGAAACTGCGATTGGTTTAGAATCGTGCTTAACAACTTGCTCTTCATCTTCAAAAGTTAAGAACACAGCTAACTGGTCTCTTAAGATTTTTGCAGCGAAAGCGATCGAATCAGCAGGGTTAATCCCTGAGTTCGTCCACACTTCAAGCGTAAGTTTATCGAAGTCAGTTCTCTTACCAACACGAGTGTTTGTAACAGAGTAGTT
>JBEIPV010000088.1:0-12361 GCA_040376855.1 Bacteriovorax sp. | reverse complement strand
CATTAAATCACTCGCTGAAGCTGTTTTAGGGAAAGCGATAACGTCTCTGATAGAATCTGTTCCCGTAAGAATCATGATTAATCTATCTAGACCAAAAGCAAGACCCGCATGTGGAGGAACTCCGTATTTTAGAGCTTCAATGAAGAATCCAAACTGCGCTTTTGTTTCTTCCGGAGTAAATCCTAAAACTTTAAACATTCTGTCTTGAACAGCATTGTCAAAAATTCGAACTGATCCACCACCAATTTCATATCCGTTACAAACAACGTCGTAAGCTTCTGCTGTCAGAGTTCTTAGCGGTCCATTTGGATCTGTATGATCTGAGTTCATGAACACATCCATTTTCTCACGTGATGGCATTGTGAACGGATGGTGAGCTGCCGTGTATCTTCCAGGCGCTCCATTGTCCCCTTCACTCCACTCAAGAAGTGGGAAGTCGTATAACCATAGGAAGGCATCTTCTTTACCAATAAGGTTTAGTTTGTGACCTAAGTTGCGGCGAAGAGCATCTGCACTTGCGTGAGCAACGTTGTGGTTTGTATCAGCGAAGAACAACCAAGTTCCGTCGCCTTTTTCTTCTGATAAAGCAAAAAGTTTAGCTTCGATTTCAGGTGTGATGAATTTTGAAATACCAGTTGATCTCTCACCTTTTGAAAGTTTGTAGAACGCTACTCCTTTTCCACCGTAAGGTTTTACGATTTCAACGAATCCGTCTGTGTCTTTACGAGTGAACTGTCCGTAGCTTTCCGGCACGAACATCGCCTTAATGATTCCGCCGTTGTCACCAACACTTGCAAAGGTAGCAAAGTCAGATCCTTTGAAAACATCTGTTACGATCATTTGTTTTAAACCAAAACGTAAATCTGGTTTATCACATCCGTACATGTTCATAGCATCCACATACTTCATCATTGGAAGCTGGAAGCTTTCTGGCTTGTTGAAGACGGCCTTAAGGATTTTTTCAACAAGGTTTTTCATATACTCTTGAGTCGCAAATGAAACTTCAATATCGACTTGAGAGAATTCCGGCTGTCTGTCAGCACGTAAGTCTTCATCTCTAAAACATCTACAAATTTGGAAATACTTATCTGTTCCACCAATCATTAAAAGCTGCTTAAGCGTTTGTGGTGATTGTGGAAGAGCGTAAACTTGTCCTGGGTGAACACGTGAAGGAACAATATAGTCACGGGCCCCTTCTGGAGTCGATTTATAAAGAATCGGAGTTTCAACTTCGATAAAATCTTCTGAAGATAAAAGCTGACGAATTGTATTCATCGTCTTTGATCTTAGTTTCAAGATGTCTTGAAGTTTTTTCGTTCTTAAATCAAGGTATCTGTATTTTAAACGTAAATCTTCTGTTGCTTCTACAGAACCAAATGGAAGAAATGGAATTGAATCAATATCTGAACGAGAAAGAAGAGTTAGCTCTTCTACTTGAACTTCAACCATCCCTGTATCCATCTGACCATTTTTTGCTTCATCAGGACGCGACTGAACAGTCCCCTTGATCATGATAACTGATTCAAGTGAACATTTTTTTAGTTCGTCGATATTTCCTTTGAAGTTTACGAAACCTAATTGAGTGATCCCGTATTTATCGCGAAGATCGATAAAGTGTAAGCTTCCAAGGTTTCTGTACTTGTTCACCCATCCGCAAAGAACAACGTTTTTACCAATATCCGAATCTCGTAACTCTCCATTGTGATGAGTTCTTAAGAGTCCTTTGATAGAAGTGTTCGTGGCCATTGCAATCTCCCTGCGTTTTAGAGACAATTCACTGGAAACTATTCCCAGGAAAGGCTCATGACAAATATATACCAAAAGACTTCAAAGCTCATTAAAAATTTCGCACTTCTAAGTGCCGTTCTTCCAATGATGGCGTGGGCAAATGTCACGTATCAAATGAGTAACCCCGAAGCAAAAAAAGTGAATGTCCGCCTGGCCATCACCCGCTTTGAACACTCGAGAGGCTTAAGTGGTATTAAACCTTCTGATTTTCCAGTCACTGAATCAATGCTTTTTGTGAATGATGGAATGGCCGATCGCCGTTTCTGGATGCCAGACACTTATTTTAATTTAGATATTATCTTTCTCGACTCTGATCTGAAAATTGTAGGGATTGAAAAAAATGTTCCAATGCATCCCGGAATGAGTGAGCCGCCGGCCATTTATAGAACGAAAATCTATAAGGCGCAGTTTGTTCTGGAAACAAAAGCAGCTGCACCTTTTTCAAGAGAATTGAAAGTTGGCGATAAATTAAAATGGATAAGTAAGACGCCTATTTCGGAAATAGTACTAAGAACTCGTCTGCAGCAATAAAACCTAAGTTATCGCGAACAAGTTTCTTCTGGAATCCAGCGTCTGAGCGCATGCGTTCGATTTCGCGAACCAAAGTCATGTTCTCTTTTTTGATGTCACTAAGTTCTGCCACTCTTTCTGCGACCGTACTTTTTTGAGAGTAAAAATCTGTCACTCCACCTGTAGCAAAGATCAATCTTAAAACCATTAGACCGCAAAAAATCCATGAACCTTTTACTAACCAGGTTACATACTTCGGATCCATCGACTTTTGCTTTTTTCTTGTCGATGTCGTCGTGTAACTTATTTGAGAGGCGACTTTTTTCGGAGTGCGCTTTACTGGAACAAATTCTGTGTCTTCAGGTTTAGCTACTGATCTACGGCTCACTAGTCCTGTGCTCTTTGGTGGCATTGGTGGAGCTTCGTGTGTCGTTTCATGAGCAGCTTCATTTGCTGCTGCCATTGAAGCTGCTCCGGCCATGCGAGCTCTTAGTCTTGCACGAGGAGACTGAACTGGTTCAGCTTGAGCTTCCTGGACTGGTGGAGCTTCTTGTCTTGGCATTTCTTTTGGTATTTCTCTCGGCACTTCTCTTTCTGCATTAGCAGCTTGTTGAGCTTGCTGTGCATACTGAGCGTACTCTGCTTTTTTCTGAGCTTCACGAGCGGCGATCGCTTCCATGTTAGCTTGTCTATGAGCTTCACGAAGAGCTTCTTGTTGAGCAATGTGAGCTTGGTCTTCTTGAGATAAGTGTGATGATTGAGAAAAGAAAGAGCCTTGTTCCTGGTGTTGCGGTTGAGCTTCCTGACGAGGTGGCTGTTGTACCGGAGCTGCCTGAACAGGTGGCCTCTGAGCATCACGCTCTGCTTGTTTTGAGCGGTTTCTTTCGATTGCTTTACGAAGTCTTTCGTTGGCAATTGTTGAAGTATCAATTGTATTTAAATCAGGGCCTGGTCTTGGCGCTGCCGATTGTTGAGGTTGAGATTGTGTCTGAGACCCAGAAGCAGTACGAGCTTGTGACTCTCTTGAACGATCAAATGAAAATTCCAAGGCAACATCCTGTCGTTAAAGATAAGAAAAAACAAAACTTCCTGTTGTTTTAATCTATTTTACCCGAGCTTGGTTTTGACTTCAATCCAAAATTTACGAACAATTGCGAGCTCATGGAAATAATAAAAAAGCGTTCTCCCCATTGAGTTGTCGGGGAAATTTTCCATAGTCGTGTTGTTGATTCCTTCTAAGAAAATATTCTTAAAAGATATGAAACCTAAATGGTCAGGCTTTTGAGAAGCTACTGTGATACTTTTATCGTCACAAGAAAATTCGCTGATCGGAAATGAACTGCGAAGAAGTGTCTTGGCCTGATTCATTCTTAAAGCGGCCACACTACCGTCTCCGATCGGACCTAATTGAATGTATTTATCAGCGCGGTTGATCCCATGAGATTTAAAGAAAATCTCGAATCTTCCCTGCTTAATTCCGTTTTCACTATGAGAACTCTCGTCCATCCACCAGCTAAAACCAGGGTCACTGATATTGCAAACAGCATCTTCCTGATGAGGAAAACGGCGGTTGATGATCTGCTCTCTCACTGCCTCTGCTAGTTCAAAAGTCATTGTTTCAAAGAATAACACTGTCCCCAACTCATCATCCTGGGCCAGTTTTAAAATAGGTCTTTTAGTGGATGCATGATCCAAAAGATCTACAAAAGCTTCTTTGATATTGTGAGTGGTATATCCGCGCACGCAGAATGTGCTCGGCCCATTGTGAATTTTATAAATCACGCCAGGAGTTTCGGGGTATAAAGAGACATAAACTGGAGGAGCAATATTTTCCTCTTGAACAACTTGCACAGGAATCTCAGAGGTTTCCAACGTGTCGACTTCATCCTGAATCATGCTATCAGCAAGATCTAATAAATAATCCGTATCGTCTTCAACAGGTAAAAAAGAAGTTTGAACAGGAGCTTCGTCACTTTTAGGTGGAGTGCTCGCACGTAGGTACTCAGTTAGCGCCAACGTCTCTTGAAGTAGTAAATCTAAACTTAAATCGTTCTGGTCCATTCATATCCTATGAAAGGAGAAGTTTTAATCTCAGTAATAATTGTAAAATTAAAATGACTCTATTGACAAGATCTTATCTCATCAATTTTTACTGCTATTTATTTTTTTTAATTAAGTTACCAGAGATAAGAAAAAACTTCGATAAAAATATAGATCGAGAAAATGACTATTATAGGAGAGAAATCAAAAGGAAGTCCTGTCGGTAGAAATCTTCTGACTGGATCACATGTGTAATCACAAATTTTTTTAAGTTTTGATCTCCATGCATAACGATTCGTTTGCGGAAAAAAACTTAAAATAGCATCTATAGTCAGAAGTACGGTATAGAATTTAAGAAGATGTCTAATCATTTTTATCTCGCTTAATATTTACGGGCCGCAAGCTCTCTTCTTTCGCGGTAAACGTGACATACACAAGCACCGTAGAAGAAAAAACACATTAAATAGAAAAGCCAGATCACCCCTACTACCGTCGTATAAAGGTCACCATAATTTCTCATGAGACCGCCACGAACATAATAGATGTAAATCCAAAAAAGAGATTTTCCAATGAACACTGACATAGAGAATGCCAGGGCCGCAACGAAAGCTTCTTTCAGCTGTATTTTCCATGAAAATAACCAGCGGTATAAAACCGTGAAATAAATAATCAGGATACTGACGTGAAGAAAATTAGACTTTAACCAGTACGACTTTCTCAGGTTAATTTTCTTAATAAACGTTAGCACCGGTCTTAAAAAATCAAAGTTTTCATAGAAAAACTGTGTAATCACATTCGTCTGGATAAATTTGACGAAATAAATAATAAGAGGTGGAAGTAAAAAGAGCACCAACACCATAACCAGGGTGATCCCGATGATCACAAACCCTTTTAAGATCCTCTTCCATGACAGAATGCTTTTATCTTCAGTGATGAAGTAAATCCCCATCCAGATGGAATTTAAAAAGGTAATCGCCGAAACACCTAAGACTAAAAAGTTTAAAATCGTAAACTCAGTTCCCGCAAACAACGGGCCTTTAATCATCCCCTGAAGAGTGATTAAAAGCTGCGGGGCCACTTCTGGAAAAAACTTTCCGGCCAGGATAAAAAGATACTTTTGAGTCTGATTGACGTTTCCTAAAAAATACCCGATCCCTCTGACGATCAAAAGTAAAAAAGGAACCACTGTGATGAGCGCGTAAAAAGTCGCAGAAGACGCAAGTGTCGTACCTTTTTTGTCGTGAAACAATAAGGCACCCTTGTACAAATTTTTTGCACCGTCTTTAGAGTTGCGGACCACATCATGGATGAATTTCATCTCTCTATGCTAACTGAAAGATCAAAAAAGAGAAAGCTGTGGGCCACGCATTTCTTCAAAACTTTTTCCAAAGAGTCCCAGAATGCTATCAGCAATGGGAGCAAGCTGACGATCGAGATAATAATCGTAGTCGACATCAGCATGAGGGAGCTCGATCGGAATCGCCCCTCTTAAAGTCATGACATACTGAGGTCTTTTTTTCACAATTCCCAATTGTTCATAAAGCAGCTTGGCCGCGCGGGCGTGCGGAGGAACGTTTTTAACGTACTCCTCGAGAGGTTTACTCAGGCGTTTACTTAAAACCAGCTGATCATCCAACTCTTTTCGATCAAGTTTTTTAAGCGTTTCATCAATATACTCCTGCACATCTTCGCCGTAAAAAACTCTTCTAATGAGTTCATACTGGAAATTGCGGGCCAGGAGTGACCAGTCAGATCTAACATACTCCATGCCGGTCAAGACCATTTCTTCAACTTTTTTGCCATCAACGTTTTTTATAGAAAGCCCGGCATAACGCTTTTTGGCCCCTTCGTCATTTCCTCGAGTAGCAGTTAAAATCAGTGTCTGAAAAAATTTGTCGTATTGAATTTCTAGTTTTGATTCAACATCAAAATCAACTTTAAGCTTTTCAGTTAAAAAGGTATTTACCTCTACAACCAATTTTTTTGCCTGACCGTCATAATCATCAATCGTCGGCAGCTGAACAAAAAGTGAATCAGTATCGCCGTATAAAACAGCAAATCCTCTATTTTCTAAATACTCAATGACCGTCTTTAAAATCCACTGCCCACTTCCCGTAATTCCGTCAGGCAGATCTTCATGGTAAAAACGGCAACCATTCGATCCCATTACTCCGTAAAAACTGTTCATAAGAATTTTTACGGACTGAGACAGGTTGGTGTTTTTAGATTTTTTCGCTTCACTTCTGCGCTCTAAAAGTTCCGCAATTTTTCCAGGAAGAATATGTTGAGTTCTGGAGAATGTTAATCCCACTGGAGTTTTCAGCGGATTTTCACTTCTATAAAATCTAGAAAGTGGATCAATTAAAAAAGTTTGAATAACGGTTGGATAAAGACTTTTAAAATCCATCACTAGAACATTGGGATGAATTCCAACTTTAGGATTTAAAACAAACCCACCTTTAGACTGTTTCGCCCAACCGATATCGTGCACATTAGGAGCAACGACTCCGGCGATATGTAAAGAGGGCAAATAAAAATGATCAAAAGATGCCGTTGATCCACCCACTCTCTCGATCAACATTCCAGAAATAAAAGACCTGGTCATCATCAGATCGATGAGTTTCGTTTTTTCAAAAATATCTAAAACTAATGTCGCGTCCAGGACATTGTAGCGGGCAAGGGCCATTTTATCTTCACGGAAGCGCCTTTCAATCTCGCCCCATTTATCAAAGGTCTCATCTTCATCAATATCTTTTCCGCCACCCAAAAGCTCTTTGGCCACATGGTTGAGTTTAAAACTCTCAAAGCTAAAAAAATTCATCTTCATCGACCAAGGCCCATCGATGACAACTCTTCCTTCAATTTTTACATGCCACTCACCTCTGGCACTTTGAAACATGTCCAGTGGACGATTATTTCTTCCAAGGGAAATCGGAAATTTCAATTCTTTGGATTTTTTATCCAAAAAATGAAAATCAAAACCAATGACATTCCATCCTGTAAAGATATCAGGGTCTAATCTTTTTACTGCAGTCTGGAAAAAATCCAGAAGGCCTTGCTCTTTCATGGCAAACTTTACATCAGGTGTTTCCACTCCCTGGCCTAAAACAATAGTCCTGTCTTCATTTATTGTTTTTGACCTGAAACTATAAGCAAGAGAAAGCAGTCTTCCGTCTTTTCCCGTTTCAATATCAAAAGACATGATTTTATATTCAGGATAAAAATTTCCAGGAATAATTTTAGGATTTTCAAAAGTTAAAAGCCCATCTTTCATGTAACTAGATCCACTAATATTTATTTGTGCATAAATATTGTGATCCATTAAATAACGCTCAAGAGGCTTGATGTCGGATTCAAAAGTTTTTAGCCCTTGAGAGGCAAACTCATCACATTTTGCTTTTAACTGCTCCTGAGTTGCGCACTCGACTTTGGTTACCCAATACCCATCTAAGCTCTTTAATGAGGTAGGTTGCTTACTCTCTACGAAAAAATAATTCCTAAATTGATTAATCGTGACAAGAAAAGATCCTTGATTCGACTGGCCGTAAAGCTTGATAACCGTTTGATTATCATAATCAAAACTGGAACCCTTAAAAATAAATGCTTCGATTTGTGTTTGCATCTAAGCTAGAATACCTCTATCAAATTTGAAAAGGAAAGGAATAGATCAATGAAGCAAATGTATCCTGAAATTAAGCCTTATAATTCTGGTTTTTTGAAAGTCTCAGACTTACACAATATTTACTTTGAAGAAGCGGGAAACCCAAATGGAAAACCTGTTATCTTTCTTCACGGCGGCCCAGGTGGTGGAATCACTGATAGTATGCGCAGGTATTTTGATCCTAAAAAATGGCGAATCGTTTTATTTGATCAAAGAGGATGTGGAAAAAGTACACCTTTTGCTGAGTTAAAAGAAAATACAACATGGGATCTGGTTGCTGACACAGAAAAAATCCGCACCCATTTAAAAATTGATAAATGGTCAGTGTTTGGTGGTTCATGGGGTTCAACACTTGCCCTTGCCTACTCAATCACTCACCCAGGTGTTTGTACTGAACTCTTCCTGCGCGGAATCTTTCTTTTAAGAAAAAAAGAAATCGACTGGTTTTACCAGGAAGGATGCTCAAGAATTTTCCCTGACGCTTGGGAGTCTTATGTAAAACCTATTCCGGAAAACGAACGCCACGATTTTGTACAGGCCTTTTATAAACGCTTAACAAGCCCGGATGCGAAGGTTAGAAAAGAAGCGGCTCACGCATGGTCAGTATGGGAAGGATCAACTTCAAAACTTATTCCAGATTCTGATTTTGCAGCAAGATTTGGTGAAGATGACTTTGCTGATGCATTTGCCAGAATTGAATGCCACTACTTTACAAATAAAGGTTTTTTCACTGAAGACAACTGGTTGATTAACAATGTAGATAAAATCCGTCACATCCCGACAGTTATCGTTCAAGGTCGCTACGATGTTGTTTGTCCTGCCGATAGTGCATGGGCCCTTCACCGTGCTTTCCCTGAAGCGGAACTGCATCTTATCGCTGATGCTGGTCACTCATTATCTGAAAAAGGAATTACAGATAAGCTGATTGAATACACTGATAAGTGGGCGTAAATTTGTAACTTTTAAATATGATACAATATCTATGTGCGGGACTTTGATTAAACAGGAATAAAGATTTATGAAAACATTAATAGCAACAATACTTTTAACGTCATCAGTATCATCTTTTTCACAGGAAAAAATTCCCGCCACAGATATCTACAATCCTCCGAGATCAGTGCCAACAACAACGGTTTCGACAGTAGAAGAAACAGCTCCACCAGTTGCTGTCGCCAATACAAATGGCTGCACTATTAATTTTGCCAACACTCAAAGTCTTTTCATTCAGGATAAAAAGCGTTTTAAGAAAATGACTGAGATTGAAAGAGACTATGACAAACAAACCTTAAAACAAGGTGTGGTCATGGGGAACGGAACAAAAGTGCGCTTTATTAAGTCTGATTGCACACGCCGTATGATGGTTATTAATCTGGAACCGAGAAAAATCCAAAATGCTCTTCCTCATCACCTTTTTCGTCAAACATCTCAAATATTAGATAAGTTTCAGGCCGACAGAGATGGATTAGCTGACTTGTACCCGTTAAGACAATCTTTACTCAGAAATAACTGGTTACAGATAACGAATCAAGATGGAGCTTACACTCTTCCATGTGTAGATGCTAAATGTACATTAAGAGTGATTAAACAAGACGGTGCTTCAGAAATCGAGCTGACTTATGAAGCTAACACTGTCGTAAAATAAGATTATTTTTCTTTTTGAATTTCAGCAATCATTCCCAGAGCAATTCCACCAATGATCGCTTGATCAGATGAGCATTTATCGTTGTAACGGTAAACTGTCTGGTCTGTAACGTCTGCACCTGAAAATGAAGCATGAACTTCTTTTAAATCAGGATAAGCTCTAAGAGCGGTGTAAACAATTACTGGTTTTTCACCATTTGTTGGAAGCTTAACTGAAGAATTAAAATTAACTCCTTCAATCTTTCCAATATTCATCTCACCAAACATAACATTTTTATTTTCATCAAACGATACATCTACAGTGCGACACTTCCAGTGTGCTCCTCTACATGATCCACTCCAAGAAGCTTTTGTCTCAGCAACTTCTGTTGAGTATGGCCCTAAGTATTTTTGATCTTTCCACACTGTACAAGCTGGGCTCTTTTGAATCGAATCAACTGAAGCACATGAAGCTGCAAGTGTTAGCACAGATAAAAGTATTAACTTAGATTTCATAAAACTCTCCAAAATTACAATTCGACTTGTACACCAATTTCCATTACGCGCTTTCTAGGCAACTGGAAGAAAGTTGTTGCGTCTTGAGCATTGGCCGTCTGGAAAGCAAAAAGTTTTTCACGCCATAAGGCCATTCCTGGTCTGTCTGTCGCAAAAAGTTTTTCCTTACCGATAAAGTAAGTGGCTTCCAATGGCCTAATCAGCATATCTCCAACCATTAACTGGTCGAGCTCTTTAGGAATGTTTGGTCTTTCCATATAACCGTAATGAATGAAAACAGTATAACAACCGTGTCCAATATCATTAACTTCGATACGTCTTGATTGAGGTACCTGAGGGATCTCTTCCGTCACGACCGATAAGAAAATCAGGCGTTGGTGAATAGACTTATAATGCTCATAACTTTGGATAAGTGCGTATGGTGTATCTTTTAATCCACTCGCCATGTAAATAGCGACCCCTGGATTTCTAAAAGGTTTTTCTCTGTCAATTTTATCTAAGAATAAACTAAGAGGGATAACTTCATCTCTGATTCTTTGCCCTAGAAGTTTTCTACCTTTTTTCCATGTTGTCATCAGAACAAAGATGAAAACACCCACAGCTAGAGGAACCCATCCACCGTCTAAAATCTTAACAAGGTTAGCGCCCCAGAAAGATAAATCGACAACTAAGAAAGAACCGCAGATAAATCCGGCCTTAAGTCTGCTCCATCTCCATTTTTGTCTGGCAACCAGATAAAAGAGAATAGTTGTTATACCCATCGTTGTCGTCACAGCGATACCGTAAGCGGCTGCAAGATTACTGGAAGTTTTAAAAAAGATAACGAGTAAAATACAAGCAACCATGAGCATTCTGTTCATACTCTTTACATAGATCTGCCCAAATTCTTTTGCTGAAGTATGCTCAATCAGAACTCTTGGAATATACCCTAACTGCACAGCTTGCATCGTAATCGAGAACACTCCAGTGATTAAGGCCTGTGAAGCAATAACGGTTGAAAGTGTCGCCAGGATTACTAATGGAGTTAACATCCACGACGGTGCCATTAAGAAGAATGGATTTTTTGCGGCCAGAGGGTTGTGAGTGATCAGTGCCCCTTGTCCAAAGTAATTTAAAATTAAACATGGAAGAACAACGAAAAACCAAGCTCGCTGAATTGGCTGTCTTCCAAAGTGACCAAGATCTGAATAAAGAGCTTCCCCACCCGTTACGACCAGGAAGACAGAACCTAAAACGAAAAATCCATCCCAGGTATTGATAGCAAAAAACTGATAAGCATAATAAGGATTGATCGACATTAAAACCAGAGGTTCTTTAATGATGTTATAGATCCCTAGTCCACCCAATGTTAAAAACCAAAAAAGTGTCAGTGGCCCAAAAACCTTACCCACTAATTCTGTTCCGTATTTTTGCACAGAAAAAAGCCCGATTAAAATCGCAACGGTAATGGGAATAATATAAGGAGAAAAAACCGGTGTGATAAGCTCAAGTCCTTCTACTGCTGACAAAACAGAAATAGCAGGAGTGATCATTCCATCACCATATAAAAGAGCTGTTCCAAATAAACCTAATCTAATTAAGTTTCTTCTTTTTGAAACGTGCTTGTCTGATCTGGGAGTTACTAAGGCCGTTAAGGCAAGGATTCCACCTTCTCCTTTATTGTCTGCTTTTAAAACGTAACGAAGGTACTTAATTGAGATAACAATAACCAGTGACCAAAAGATCAATGAGAGAATTCCAAAAACATTGTTTTCTGAAAGTCCAATATTGTGACCGTGATGGAAAGCTTCTTTAAGTGCGTATAGTGGGCTGGTCCCAATATCTCCATACACAACACCTAAGGCCGAAAGTGCTAATAAAAACTTATAGCGATTCGTCTGACTCTGTTCATTCTCTACTTTAGCTGACACCAATAGGCTCCATTAGTATATTTTAGGATATCGATCATTCTAAGAGAAGATTCTAAAAATGTCGCTATTCCTTTTCAACAATTACACACATAAATGTCGCAAGCTTTGAGTATTTCCCAAACTTATATGGGTCCAAAGTTCTTAGCGCATCTATAGGTTTTAAATCTTCAACTTTTAAAATTTTAAATCCGGCCTTAATAAGGGGGTTTATGACTTCTGAAAACGAACGGTAATAATCCGGCATCGTGACAGGTTCATCTGTAAAACCTTTCCAAGATGCTTCAACATATTGAACTCCAAAGGCCGAAACTGGTTT
>JBEIPV010000008.1:0-57825 GCA_040376855.1 Bacteriovorax sp. | reverse complement strand
CAACATCTACTACCTAAAAGAAGGCATGCACGTCGGTGAAAACGGCGCCGAAGTAAAGGCCATCCTCCCAGGAGGAATCGTTTTAGTTGAGAAAATTCGTAACGTTTACGACCAGGATGAATATTTAGAAACAGTCATCCCTGTTTCGAACGACTAAATCACTCCGTCATTAAACCTCAAAAAAATCTAACATTTTTCAAATTGATGCTATAATCAATATAAGTCTTCAGATATAGAGGATATAACATGAGAACTTAAGGATGAGTTTCATGAAAAAAGGATTTTTTCTTAGTGTTTTATTGTATCTATTAACCACAACAATTGTTAACGCAGTTGAGATGAAAGCTATTAACTTCACTCAAAAAGGTGAAACTAGTGAGCTTGAATTAATTTTCGACAATAACAATGTTCAAGCAAGTAAATTTCAAGTTAAAGAAGATAAGCAAATCATTGTAGATCTAACTGATGTTACGGCAACAGATAGAGTTATGAGAGCATTCGATACGTCAGAGTTTTCTGGTGGTGTTGTTTTTGTTAAAGCTTATCCAAAGCCAAAATCAGATAAAGACATCCGTATCGCGATTCAATTAAGAGACAACGTAAGGTCGGTTCTAGTTAGAAAGCCTAACAGAGTTATTCTTCAAATTGAAAATCGTTTTGGAGTATTTTCACAGAAGAAAGCTGAAGAAGGACAAAGTTACCAAGATAAAATTTCAGACATGTCTCCAGCAGAGTCAGCAAAGCTAAATATTCCAAGATCAGATTCAATCGAAGATATCTTAGAAAACATTACGATGTCAGGGCGTAAGAAATACATTGGTAAAAAAGTTACCATGAATTTAAAAAATATCACGCCAGAAGATATTTTAAAAATTATTGCTGAAACTTCAGGGTTCAATATTGTTTTAACTGAAGACGTAAAAAAGCTTGCACCGATCACATTAAACTTAGTAGATATTCCATGGGATCAGGCCTTGGATACTGTTTTGGATATGAGTAAACTGGTAGCAACTAAAAATGGAATGATTTTAGTTGTTAATACTTTTGAAAATTTCACTAAAGATCAAGAAGCTACTAAAAAAGCAAAGGCAGCGGCAGTTGAACAAGAGCCTCTTTTAACAAAAATTTTCCCAATCAGTTTTGCTAGTATTGATGAACTTCAAAAAATCGTGGCGGAGTACTCTACAGAAAAAAGAGGAAAGATTGCAAAAGATACACGTACAAATTCTCTTATTGTAAAAGATACAGCAGAAGTTGTAGAGAAGATTAAAAAGATCGTAGAACTTCTGGATACACAAACACCTCAGGTTCTTATTGAATCAAAAATTGTTGAAGTTGTAGAAAGATATGCTAAAGAAATCGGATTGGAAAATGGATTGCAGTTTGGTTATGATCCAATATCGGCTCCATCTGCTTCAGCTCAATCAGGATCTTTCTCATTTAGTACAGCTCCATCTGAAGCTACGAAAATGCTTGGTTTAACGATTGGAAGATTTAATCGTTTAATCAATCTTGATTTCAAACTTAACCTTATGGAGAGTGAAGATAAGGCGAAGATTATTTCAAGTCCAAAAGTTATTACAAAAAATAACGTTAAGGCCGAAATTGTTCAGGATGAAAACTCTTACTACTTAGAGCAATCAGTTGCCGATGGTACAACGACTAGTAACTGGGTACCACAAAATGCAAAGTTAAAGTTAGAAGTTACTCCACAAGTAACAAACGACGGTTCAATCTCGCTTGATGTTTCAGTACAAAAAGACTCTCTAGGAACTCAGGTTGCGGCGAACGCACCAAAACCAGAAACAAAAAGAACTGTTAAAACTCAAGTTCTTGTAGATAACGGAACAACAGTTGTTGTCGGTGGTATTTACACTTACGTTAATACTGAAAGCCATTCTGGTGTACCGTTCTTAAAAGATATCCCGCTACTGGGATGGTTATTTAGATCTTCATACAATCCGGTAACGGAGAAAAAAGAGTTAATTATTTTCTTAACTCCAAGAATTATTAACTCTGAAGAAGCTGGTTTAGTGGATAGAGGCTAAGCTTAAAAAATGAGTAAAGAAAAAACACAGCTTCTCTCACCACTCTTTCTAAAGTATCAAGCGGATTATGAAAAAAATCCCCGCTCGAGAGTGTTTGCGCCTTTGGCGGAAACTTATAGAAAGTTAGGGATGACTGATAAGGCGATGGAGATTCTCTCGCAAGGGATTCGTTTTCATCCGACTTATGTGATGGGCTACTTAGGTCTGGCGTTTTGTTATTTTGATTTAAGGCAATTCTCCTTGGCCTACAACACACTTAGACCTTTGGTGGAAACAAGCCGTGACAATATTCGTTTACAAAAATTATTTGCAGATATTTGTCTTGAGCTAGGTTACAGAGAAGAGTCCCTTGATACATTTAAGTATCTTCTTTTCATTAATCCTCGCGATAAAGAAGTGGCGATGCAAGTTGCAACTCTTGAGAGCTTAATCGAAGAACATTACAAACCTGTTCATCAGCCTATCTATATTCCAGAATCAGAATTCAAAACAGAAAGAAAACAAGAGTCTCACCAGTTGTTTGATATTGATAAACTTGATAACAAACCACTAGCTAGCAAAGCAGACTTTGATGACTGGATGGCACTTGATTTAAGTCGCGAACAAAAAGAAACAAAGTCAGAAGATCCGTATGAATTTTGGAATCTAAAAAAAGGTGATACGCCAGTTGATCTTTCTGAAAAGAAAGTTGAGCAAGAAGTTGTCGCGCCTAAAGAAGAGATTTTACATTCATCTCAAAGTGAAGAAATCCATGTTGAGTTAAATCTTGAAGATGAGGAAGAAGAAGAGCTGGAAGAAATATCGGAAAGCGCTTCATCACCAGCTCCAACTTCAACAGTTCCTCTTGTTACACATACGCTTGTTGATTTGTACTGCGGTCAAGGCCATATCGAAAAAGCATTAGAAGTTTTAGAAAAAATCTTAATTCTAAATCCAACAGATGAAAAAACGATTAATAAAATATTAGAGATCAAAGCTCTAATGGGACCTTTTGAAGCTGAAGAAGAAAAGCCGAAGGCCACTCCTGCACCGAAGCCAGAGCCAAAACCAACGACCATTATTCCTCAGGCAAAACCTCACCTTGAACCTTTGAAAGAAATTTCAGAAGAAGACGGGCGCAAGAATTTGATGAGTATCCTTGATAAGCAACTAGGCAGCGCCAATGAGCCGCTGATGAAAGAAATTGCTAAGGGATTAAACGAAGATAAAAAGGCCCGCGAGGCCCTGACTCAAAAGAAGCCGACACCGGCACCTACTCCAAAACTAGTGGTAGCTCCTTCAAAGGATTTACAAAAAACTCGTGAAGTTGAAGAGAAACTCACTGAATTTTTGAAAAAAATCCAAAAAAGAGCACTGGATTATCAAGCTCGTTTTTGATAGGTTACGCCTATGAACAAGAGCTCTTTTCTGATTATCAATGGGCCAAATTTAAATATGCTTGGCACACGTGAACCTGAGGTTTACGGATCGTTAACGCTTCAGGAAATAATCGACTTCACAGAAAAATCTCTAGAAAAAGACAACGTAAACCTTGAATGGTACCAATCTAATATCGAAGGTGAGATCGTCACCAAGATCCAAGAAGCTACAAAAAATAATTATAAAGCATTAATAATTAACCCAGGTGCCTACGCTCATACGAGTGTTGCTATTTATGACGCTCTTCAAATGATTAAGTGTCCGGTGATTGAAGTTCATATTTCTAACACTCATCGCCGCGAAGAGTTCAGACAGATCAAGTTGACTGCAAAAGCTTCAACAATCATAATGGAAGGCCTAGGAAAAATCGCATATCTTACAGCTGTGAAAACTCAGCTTTTTTAAAAAAGGAATATATTTATGTACGACACTACCGACATTAAAAGAGGGTTAAAAATCGAAGTTGAGGGGAAACCTTACGTCGTTTTAAAATCTGATTTTACTAACCCAGGTAAAGGTTCTGCTTTCGTTACAGCTAGAATTAAAAACCTAGAAACTGGTCAAGTTATCGAAAGAACTTGGAAATCAGGGGTTTCTACTAACGTAACTGCACCAGATCTTGAAGAAAAAGAAGTAGAGTATACATACTCAGATACAGAAGGATTCAACTTCCTTGATCAATCAAACTTCGAAACAATCCACCTATCAAATGAGCAAATTGGTGACGATAGATATTACTTAATGGAAGGATCAAAACTTGTAGTTCTTTACTACAAAGGTCGTCCAATTTCGATTGAACACCCTCACTTCATCAACATCAAAGTTGCTGAAACAGATCCAGGTCTTAAAGGTGACACGGCTTCTGGGGCAACTAAGAAAGCTGTTATGGAAACTGGTCTTCAAGTTAAAGTTCCACTTTTCATTAAAGAAGGTGAGTTACTGAAAATTGATACTCGTACTGGTGAGTACGTAGAGCGCGCTACTGTAGATAAAAAGTAATCTTCTCAAGAATTCCAACAATATTTTGGGGGGCATATATTTGCCCCTCAATCTTCTGACCTTTTCGGGTTAAAATAATTATAATCTCAATAACTTAACGTCAGTTTTGATTGAAGGAAAAATTATTGGAAATCGAACAACTTCATCGCTTGGCCGATGAAAAAAAATGGACATTAGTTCATCGCGAACTTGATTTAAAAATTTCAGAACGACAAAATTCTGAAGATGATGAATCACTGATTCAGATTTTTGAAAGTCTGGATCGAGACTATCGTGATCAGCATGCAATCAATCTTTATTTGATGATGTGGAAAATTGCATTCAAAGCTGGAAAAGTAAAACTTGCTAAAAGTTATGCTGAAACAATTCTTAATTATTTGATCGAATTAAAAAGAGTGCCAGCTTTAAGAAAGTTTATTGCCGAGTTGTCTCAGGAAGGATTACTTAGTCAGCATAAAAAATTTCAAATGATTGATATGATTCTAGGAAAAAAATCACAATCTTCATTGGAGGATTTTGCTTACTTTGAACATCATCCAGAAATGTGGAAAAACTCAAAAAATATTCTGAAGAGTTACTTGCTGGAAGAAAATGATTGGAATTTAGAAAGCTGGAAGCTGGCCTATGAATATGTTCTTAAGTTTTATTATGACAAAGATCTTTTTCTCAATCTAGCAGAGAGGGCCATAGCACTAAAAAAACATGATCACGCTGAAAATATTTTATCGTTTCTTCGATCGAAAAAAGTTAACTTAAAGGCGTTTGAAGTGAAATCGCCTCAAGCTCTTAAGGCGAAAGATACTTCGTTACATGTTGATTATGATCAGCTTGCAATGGATGTTATTTCTGGCGTGAAAGAACCAAGTATTACAGAGCAAAAACGCATCCTGGTTTCTATCCAGAATCTAAACGATGAAGAGTTGTTGGAAAAAGGCAAAGATATGATCGTTGCTTTTGGATTATTGGGAATGGATAAAGTTGTTGTGCGCTTGTGTGAAAGAGTGATTCCTCTCGTTAAAGAAGTAAAGCAGAGAGCAGGAATTCAATTCATGTTGGCACAGGCCTATTATAATAGTAATGAATTTCATAAAGCTTGTGACCTCATAGACGACACTTTTGAATCTGAGCCATTGTTGCCGGAAGAAGCTGTGGCCTTTAATTATTTAAAAGGTGAAAGCTTGCTGAAATTAAAAAAGTATAAGATGGCCAAAGAGCTATTCTTATCAATTAAGAAATACAATCCACACTATCGATTAGTGGGAGAAAGGTTAAGAGAGCTTGAAGAGATTAAATAGAATCCTTCTTATATTCTTGGGAATTACTTTTCTCACTTTATACAGTGGGTGGAGATTCATTCATTCAGAAAAGTTTTCTAGGGAAGCTTCTTTAAAAGTTTCTAAAATCCTGACAGAAAAGGCCGGAGCAAAATTAAGTTTTACCGGTGTCGACTTTAGTTTATTTCCACTTTCGACAACTTTCAAAAATGTAAAAATTGCTAAAAATGATCCAGCATTACTCGATGTAGGAATTGTTGCAGAAGAGCTGGAAGTGGCCTTCACTTATTCAAGTTTCATTGCCAGCGAATTAGAAATTGATGAATTCAGCCTTAGAACTGGATCTGTTGATATTATCACCCACAAAAAGAGTGATTCAGATATTGTTCTTCGTGATTTAAAAACCAAAGAAATCTTTATTAAATACACTGAGGTTTTAACCAACATTCCAGTACGTTTGAATCTTTTAACCTTAGAGAAGATTAAACTTAAAGTTGATAATGCTTCTATGGATGTTAATCGTCTGACATTTTCACCTCAAAGATTTAAAGCGAGAGTGAAAGCAGATGTATCGAACTTAGTTATAACCCACGATCAAAAAGATCTTCCACAAATTGAGTTAGATAATATTCAAGTTTTGGGAAGTATGGAAAAAGATGAGTGGAGAGTTGATGAACTTAAAGTTGTGCAAAAGCAAAATGAAGTTACTCTTCGCGGAGTGGCCTTTAACGAAAATGGCACACTTCAATTTAATTCTAATGGGAGCTTGAAAGTTAATGCTGAAAGCATTTTAAGCACTCTAAAAATTCTTCCAGAAGACATCAGATCAATTCAAGGTGACGTTGAAGGGAAGTTTGAAACAACTGGAATTATCGATGATCCGGATGTCACTGTTACATTCAATGCCAAGAATGTCATAACAGATTGGATTGAACTAGAAGCGGTTAATGGTGTTGTAAGTAAAAAGAAAAATCTTATTTTTGCCAATAAGTTAAGTGCCATAAGAGGTGTTGAGTCTTATTCACTAAGAAAGCCTCAGGCCTTCTTTGATTTAAAAACAGAAAAGTTCACCAATTTCAATTTCAGCCTTCGTCTTCAGAATGCTTACACAGATACCTTTTTGCTTTCAACTAAGGATTCTCTGGGGACTTTAAAGGGATCATTAACTGGAGATGTTGAAGCTTCACTGTTTGATGATAAAGCCGTTTTTACAATCAAAGATAAAGTTCAAATTAAAAACTTTAGGCTTACGACTGCAAATGGGAAAAAGGATATCTTAAAAAATCCCGGATTTACTCTGGATAATAGTTCGATCACGATCAATCATGATTTTTCAGTCAATGTTGATATTAAAGCTTCAATGCCGAATTCACGAGTTCAGGCCAAAGGAAAGATTTCTGAAAAAGGAATTGATATTGTAACGACAGATTCAAAAATTGATATGAAATCTCTTGGGCCAATTTCAGGGATTGCGATCGAAGGAGCTGGTCCCGCGACAGTAAAAGTCTCAGGCCCATTAAACAATGTCGTATTTAATTTTAATGTAGATTGGAACAATTTTAGCGTTGTGGATTTGCACTTTGGAAAAGTTAAGGCCGATTTTTCATTAGGCTTAGAAGAATTAGTTTTAGATATCCGCTCTCTTGATGGCGTTTATAATAAATCAAACTATGCTGCTTCCGGAACTCTTGGGTTTGATGGGCCGAAAGAAGGAATGGACATTAAAATTGATTTTAAAAATTCAACTTTTTCTGATGCTAAAAAGATGTTGAATCTGGTTTTCAAAAACCTAAAGTTACCGGTAGACCCTGAGTTTAACTTTGCTTCAAGTTATTCAATTAAAGGCGGGTATGACCTGGCCAGCTTGAAGGTCGAAGGACAGATTAAAGGATCAGAATTAAAAGTAGCAGGAGAAGAAGCTGAAAAGATTAGTTTAGGTCTTTCACTTTCAAAAAGCCTTCTAAGTTTAAGACAAATCAAAATTAATAAATCTCGTGGGGAGTTAAACGCAAACGTTAATATTAATTTGAATAATAATTATATTGAACTAAGCGGTGGCACTCAAAACTTACGACTGAGAGACTTCAATTTCTATCGTGATCTTAGTTTAGAATACGATGGTGATTTATTTTTAGATTTTGATGGAAGTGGTACGACGAATGATTTTAGTTCGCGCTTTAAAACGAGAGTGACGAATGCCTTTATCGGGAATATGCCAGCTTCATCGTCGAACGCAATTTTCTATATCAACTCAAATGATATTGTCACGACAGGAAGTCTTCTAGGTGGAAAAATCAAAGTAGACTCACTGATGAGTTATAAGTCAGGAATTGCCTCGATTAAGGCGAGTATTGACACCAACGATCTAAGAGAATTTTTAGGTATTTTCTCCAGCCATAATATGACGGATAAAGGGATTACCGGAAAAATTAAGGCCCAGATGAGTATGCAGGTCAGTACAGGATCATTAGGAGTAAGAAGATTCTTACTTAACATAGATCAGCTTAACCTTGAAAAAGGTGATATCAAGCTTGCTGTTGATCCAAGATTTAACAGCATTCAGGTTGAAGAAGGTATTGTAAAAAAATGGGATTTAAGACTGCGCGATGGCAAAGAATTTATTCTAAGCAGAGGGCGCAATATTTCGAATGGGGTGATTGCTCTTGAACATAAGTTTGCACTTAAGGCGAGCTTACTTGAAATCATCACTGACCATATTGAAAGAGCGACAGGGATCATTAAAGGGTCTGACTTACTTATTTTAGATAAAAAGCTGAGTGTAAAAGAATTCAGTCTGTATGGAGAAAATCATTCACTGAAAATTAAAAGTCTTCCGGGTTTTATTACTAACTTTAACTACAATATTGCAAAAAAAGGTGAAGCTTTTGAAGTCAGCCGCATGAATGGTAATTATGGTGAAGGTAATTTTAACGTCACTGGAAAAATTACCTTTGATGATATGTACCCTGAAGTGGCCCTGAATTATCAAGTCGAGAGATCGACAGTTCCATTATTTAAGCGCTCAAGCATCTTAATCAATAGTACAGGAACCCTGACGGGAACGAGTCTACCTTATAAGTTAAATGGGAAAGTGTTGTTCATGCACGGAGAGATCCTGGATGACCCAGCTGATTTGATGAAAGAAGATAAGGTTAGTATTGATGAATATAAAAAGTATCTTCCAGAAAAAGACTTCCTTGGTAATAAAGGAATTATTACTCTGAATCTTTCTTTTGAAACAGTTAACCCAGTTATGATTAAAAATAATATGGCCGAGGTTTACATTAAAGGAAATGGGCTAGTGACAGGTGATGTTCAATCTCCTGAGATTAACACCCGCCTGGAAACAGTTCCCAACATCAGTAAGTTCAAATTTAAAGGGCATGATTTTGCTTTAAACCAAGGTTATGTAGAAATTAGGGACCGTGGAAAAAACAGAATTTCAGATTTAAAGTTTACGGGGATTTCGAAAATCAGCGACTACGATATGAAGCTTGATTTATCAGGAAGTATCTCTAAAGTTAATATTGATTTATCTTCAGAGCCGGCATTATCCAAAGAGGATCTTCTCTCACTCCTTACATTAGGGGTTACCTCAGATATGTCTAAAAACCTGGAAGCAGGAGAGAGAAAATTTGTTACCACAGTAGGAATAGGAACACTTTTGGTTGATCAATTAAAAATTAATGAAGACTTAAATGCCACTCTTGGAGTGAAACTGAGCGTGCAGCCAGAATTTAAGGAAGATGAAACAACGCTCATCTCTGGAAAATCTGCCGTTAGTGATGGAAGTACCAGTCGTTTAAAATCTGCTACAAAAATTAAAATTAATAAACAAATCAATAGTAGAGTTGATGTCTCTTTATCCAGCACTATTGGCGGATCTTTAGAGCAAAAACAAGAAATGAATATCAATCTAAAGATTAATAAGAATTTTTCTTTAGAAGGTGTTTACGAAGTGAAGCCTACAGAAGAAGAGAGCACGACAACAACTCCTAATTCACTAGGTGCCGATTTAAAGTGGAGGAAATCGTTTTGATTTTACTTCAGAGACTTTTCATTCTTTGCATTTTCTTTTTGAGCTTGGCCGTTCATGCAGCAGACATTGTTCCTGCAAAAGGGGCCATTGTTAAGCGAGTAGAGTGGAAAGACCAGGAGATGAAGAAGCGCTATAGTGGTTATTTTAGCGACATCGTTAAGAAGCCTTATGATGCCCTGACGTTAAAAATTCAAACTGATTTAATTGCAAAAGATCTTTTTTCAGCGGGCTACTTTAATGCCGTTGTTAAGACAGAATTATCAGGAACAGAAACCAGCGTCATCATTAAGCTCTCACTCGATTTAAAAGATCGAATTAATTTTGAATTTAAAGGGAATAAGATTTTTGGCCATCAAGAATTAAGAGCTAAATTATTAGATAAAATTAGAAATGAATTTGGTAAAGTTGACATTAAAGGGCTTTCAGATTTTTTAGCTGATGAATATGAAGAGGCAGGATTTTATCAGACAAAGGTGACATCTTATACGAATCAGGGAACTGACGCTGCAAAACTTAAAGTTATAAACTACTTCTTTGTTATCGAAGAAGGATTCAAGATTGATGTACGTGAGATTACCTATAGAGGTAATTCTTTTCTTAAAAATGATGAGATTAAAGCACTCTTTTCAAAGCATGCTACTCCTTTAGCAAAAGGTGGATTCTACGATAAAACATTTTTTGATGAATTCTCAGACATTCTAAAAAAAGAGTACTTAAGTCGTGGGTTTGTTTTTATTGAAGTCTCAAAACCTAGAGTTGTCTCTAATGATGAAGACGATTCCGTCACTATTGAATATGGAATTGCTGAAAAACAACAAGTCATTTTGAAGAATATTACTTTTCCTAATGTTCCAGAAGAACTGGCCACACACGCTAGAGAAGCACTCATTAATAAAGAAGGCGCTCCGGTCAATATTATCGAGCTGGAAAACGACCTTCGTAAGATGATTGTTTATTTTCAGAATGAAGGCTATTACTTCGCCAATATCACTAATCTTAACGCTGATACATTATTAGTTTATGAAAAGTCTTATGCTAGCGTTGATCTAAGGCCAGAAATCAATCTTGATAGAAAGATTTGTTATAATGAGGCGATCATTAACGGGAACGTGCAAACCAACACACGTGTTATTAATCGCGAAATCGATTTAGCACCAGGTGATTTGATTACACCTGCTAAGCTTGAAAATTTAAGACAGAAACTTTCAGGACTAAATCTTTTTTCTTCACTAAGAATCACTCCTTATATGATGTACGAATCGGAAGTCACGGGTTGTCCGAAAACTAATCTCGTTATTCAGGTAAAAGAGAAGGATTTTGGATTGATTGAAGTGGCCCCTGGTTATCGTACGGATTTAGGAGCAAAACTTTCAACCGGTGTTACTTACAACAATATCAGCGGTATGAACCGATCAGCTTCGTTAAGACTACAAGGAAACAGACGTTTTAATCTAGATGGCTTTGATGAAAGAAGAAAAAGCGAAGACAAGGATCTTATTGAGTACTCGGCACGTGCTTCGTTTGTTGAGCCTTATGTTTTTCATAATATCATCCCAACTCAATTAGAATTTGAATTATCTGGAACGTACCAGCGCATTCGCTTCTATGGATTTGATGCTGATATCCTGCGAGTGTCGCCCCAGCTATCTAAGAACTTCACATCAGCTTTTTCAGCTTCAGTAAAATATCAGTTTGAGCGCATTGTTCAGTTTGATGCCACTGAAGAAAAAGATAATGATAACTTCTCTATCGGTGGTATCACGCCGACTTTGAGTTGGGATTTACGTAACGATCCTATCAATCCTAGCAAAGGTGCTTTTTTTACTCTTTCTTCTGAGTGGGCCAATAATTTCTTTGGTTCAATGAAGGATAAGGATCTGGAAGTAAATTTCGTCAAAGTCATCAGCAGGAACCGTTTTTACTACCCAGTTGGAGATTTCGTGTTGGCCCTTTCGATTGCGGCCGGCTACCAAAAGAACTTTGCTGAAGACGTCTTACAAGACAGCAGTGGAAACACTATCCTTAATAGCAATGGCCAGCCCAAGACTCGTGGATACATCCCAAGTATAAAGGTTTTTAGGTTAGATGGTTACGATGAGATCCGTGGATATGATGAAGGGGAAATCAACCGTTTGATCGACGGAACACCCGTTGGTGAAGTTATTGTTCAAAGAGAAGCTTATTTTACTGCACTAAAGTTCGAACCCCGCTATAATCTCACCGACGCGATAAAAATCGGAGTTTTCTTTGACGCAGGACGAGTCTTCGTCGACGACTTTGAACCAATGAAGTTAAGAACTTCTGTTGGCGCAGGGCTTAAGTATGTGACACCTGTAGGTTCGCTAGATTTTGATTACGGCTTCAAGCTGCAACGCAAGACCTATTCAAGCCAGCAACGTGACTCAGTAGGTCGCTTCCATCTATCAATAGGTTTCTTTTAGATCCCAATTGACGCACAAACAAGAAAGTATCTTTTCAGATTCTTCTCGAAGAAGTGCTTGACGGAGGGCCGAAAAACTCGTTATAAGGGACAACACTTGCATTTTTCTGCATTTTATATTTGAATTAATACTTCGTAATTTTTCGTTTCGAAAAATAAATTGAAGGGATCACTTTAAGGGAAAGCGTTTATGTATACTCAAAAATCGTTCGTTCTAAAGCCAGCTGAAGCAGACAAAAAATGGTTCGTAGTCGATGCTCAAGACCAAATCGTAGGTAGACTTGCAACTCAAATTGCAGATCTTCTAAGAGGGAAATTGAACCCAAAATTCACTTACAACACTGACTCTGGTGACTACGTAGTAGTTATCAATGCAGATAAAGTTAAGTTCACTGGTGATAAGTGGACTGATAAAGAATATAACTGGCACACAAACTTCACAGGCGGGATCAAAACTAGATCTGCTCAAGAAGTGCTAGAAAAGCACCCAGAACAAATTGTTATGGAAGCTGTTAAAGGTATGCTTCCAAAGAACACTCTTGGAAGAAAGCAATTAACAAAACTTAAGGTTTTCGCTGGTGCGACTCACGACCACGCTGCTCAAAACCCAACTGAATATAAATTAAAGTAATAAAAGGATCATATCATGGCTGCAAAAGGTAAAACTTACGATACTCACGCAATTGGAAGAAGAAAAACTGCTGTTGCAAGAGTTTACATGGCCGCAGGGTCAGGAAAAATTACAATCAACAAAAGAGATCTTAAAAATTTCTTCAAACAAGAAACTAACCTTTATGTTGTTAATCAACCTCTAAACCTTACTAAGCTTCTTGAAAAATTCGACTTCGTAATTAACGTTGCTGGTGGTGGAATTTCTGGACAAGCTGGAGCAATCAGACTTGGAATTTCAAGAGCTCTAATTAAAGCTCAACCAAGCCTACGTCCTGAGCTAAAGGCTGCTGGATTCCTAACAAGAGATCCAAGAGCTGTTGAACGTAAGAAAGCTGGTAGATCAGGTGCTCGTAAGAGATACCAATTCTCAAAAAGATAATATTTTTGTCTATATTTTGTCAGTATATAAAAGCCTACAGAAATGTAGGCTTTTTTGTTTTCTGGGCCTAAAATCCCATTCATGCAGAACTTAAACATCATCAAAGTCCGCGGTGCTCGCACTCATAATTTAAAAAACATCGATATAGATATTTCACTTGGAAAGATCACATGTATTGCTGGGCCGTCTGGTTCTGGGAAAAGTTCATTGGCCTTTCATACACTCTTAACGGAGTCTAAGAGGCGTTTTATTAACTCGCTTCCGACTGATATGAAGTTCTTTTGGGAGATCCCTCATACAGTTGATGTTGATAGTATTTACCCTGTTTTACCGGCCTGGGGGCTTCCTCAGCACAATCCCGTCATTAACTCGAGGCCCGTGGCCTTAGATGTCCTGGGTGGGCATGAGAGATTACAGCGTCTTTTTATGGAGCTGGGATCGTTTGTTTGTCCGGATCATCATGTTCCTTACGAAAAGTTTATGGCGCTTGAAACTGTGGTTAATAATTTAAGTAAGGACAAGAGTGGGGATGATGAAGTTTACCATTTGTTTGCCAAGGCAGAAGATTATCGCAGAAATGTTTCCAGTGAGTTTAATCCTTCGAGGACTTTCGATAATAAATCCGTCAGAGAGTATTTGGAAGAAGATCCTTGGTATGAATTGTTTCGTGTAAAAAAGAAAAATGCTGACACTATTTTAGAAAAGTTTAAAGAGACAAAATTGGAAGAAGGAGCAGAACTTCTACTTTATTCTTTAAACTCAAAAAAGAAAGCACAGTTTAAAAACACTTTCGAATATAGATGTCCGATTTGTAGTAAGAAGGCACCGTCTTCAAAAGTCACTAACGTCGAGTCTCTTTCTCCACTTAATGCCCTTGGTGCTTGTCCAACATGTGAGGGGCATGGAGCGACTTTGGTTTATGACAGAGAGAAGTTGGTTAAGGATCCTACAAAAAGTATTAAAGAAGGAGCGATTAATTTTTTAAATTTTTCTCACTTTCAACATTTGTTTCCGGTCTTTTTAAAAGAAGCTAAAAAACAAGGCCTTGACTTAGATATTCCCTTTAAAGATCAGCCGCAGAGTATTTGGAAATTTCTCTATGAAGGAAGTGGAAAATATGAAGGGTTTGATGATTATTTTGAATACCTAAAAACTCAGCGTTATAAAAAGAACATTCGTATTTATATGAGGAGTATGCAGACTGAAGTGTTGTGTGCTGCCTGCGAAGGGACCAGAGTTTCTGAAGAAGCCGGAAGTGTGACTCTTGTTTTAAAAGACAGGATTGTGACATTTAAAGACTTTTTAAAATTGAATTTTGAAAACTCTAAAGGAATGCTTGCGACTATTAAAAAAGATTTATTAGAAAAACTTAAACATGAAAAGCTAATTAGTACATTTGAAAAATTAGAGAGATTGTATAGCGTAAGTAATGACCTGGGACTGGGGCATTTACAAAATACTAGAAAGGTCCGCTCGATGAGTTCGAGTGAGTATCAGCGTTTACTGTTATCAAAATATCTATCTTATGAAGGCTCTCAATCGTTGTTTGTTTTAGATGAACCAAGTCTAGGATTGAGCCTTTCAACACAAAAAAAGTTGATTGAGTATTTAAGAAAACTACGCGATCAGGGGAATACCGTTTTAATGGTAGAGCATTCGGAGTTCTTAAAATCAACGTCTGACGAATTGATTTTAATGGGGCCTTTTGCAGGTGGGCGTGGAGGAGAAGTTCTTTATCAAGGGCCATATAAAGAAGAAAAGATAAAGCTTCCTCGAATGGATTTTGATTTAAGTGGTAAAAAACATTTTATTGAACTTTGTGATGCTGAAATAAGAGGGCTTAACAAAAGTAAAATTGAAATCCAAAAAGATGCCATCAACTGGGTTCACGGAGAGTCAGGAACTGGTAAAACTTCTTTTATTGTAAATATTATTGCCAATGAAGTTCATAAAAATACAGATGGAACGAGGCTTTCATTTGAAGACTATAACTTTAAAAAGTTAAAAGGCATTAATGATTTATCTTGTGTGATTGTTATCAACAGCAGTCTGGATAAAATTTCCTCAAGATCGACAGTGGCTACTTACACTGACCTGGGTGGATTTGTGAGAAAGTATTTTGCAGGGCTTGAGGTCTCAAAAAAACTAGGTCTTAAAGAGGGCCATTTTTCATCTAATTCTGAACTTGGCCAGTGTGCCAGTTGTGAAGGTAGAGGAGTCAAGACAGTTGAGATGTATTTCATGGAAGATGTCGAATTTGTCTGTGAAGATTGCCAGGGGAAAAAGCTTAAGCCTTATTATGCCAATATCTCTGATGGGACGATGACTGTCTATGAAGCTTTTAATAAACCATTGTCAGAGGTTTTAAATCACATCAGGCTGACTCCGAAAGGAAAAAGAATCTTTGAGTATTTTAAAATCCTTAAATTGGATTATCTTTCTCTCGATAGAACTCTCGTTTCTTTATCAGGGGGAGAGCGCCAAAGGCTTCAGCTTTTAAGTTTGTTGGATAAAAAAACTCAAGGGGCCTTGATTATTTTTGAAAACTTAACGAGTGGTTTATCTCATCACGAATACGCCCCACTTGCTGAGCTTTTGCACCAATTATCTGGCACTGGTAACACTGTTGTAGTAATTGACCAAAATGCTTTTTTTGCAAGTATCTCTCATCATCAGATCAAATTTTAAATTCTAGGGGCTTAGGCACTTTTTGAGTGTCTAGTTTTTAGACGATAAAATCGAGATTTTTAATCAATTTCCCCCATGGAAAACCGATAAAATAGTACTAATTCATGGGGGATTAAACGTGTCTTACAAAACTCTATTTTTGATGATGATTTCATTGATGATTTCATTCAAATCAATGGCGACAACTTTTCAGATTATACCTCTTGAACAACTAGTTGAAGAATCAAGCAGTGGTGCTGAGGTCGAATTAAAATCTAAAAAAACTTATAAAAATAACTTTGGAATGATCATGACCGATTTTTCATTCAAAGTAATTGAAGGATTTAATTTGAACGATGGCGATATGGACGGTGATGTCGTAACGATGACAATGTCTGGTGGAACTCTCAATGGAGTGACGTCTTATATTGATAGTGCTCCTGAGTTTGCTGTTGGTGAGAAATCATTTTTGTTATTAAAAAAAATAGAGTCAAAGTTTTATCTGAGTAATTTTACAATGGGGAAATATAAAATTGAAGAAGTGGATGGGCAGACCTATTACACTTCAACGGTGTTTCCTTACGATGCAGACTTGGGACGTGTAAAAAAAGAGCGCATGGTTGATCTGATGAAATTAAAATTTAAAATCACCAGAGCACCTGAGCCTGATTCTTTCAGACCAAAAAATCTTTCAATTGAAAAACCGACTCCTTCCCATCTGCCTAGATTTGAAGAGCGTAAACCTGCCCAAGTAAACGACGACAAAAATCAAGAGTTTTGTCTGGCAATGTGGGGATTCTTTGCACTGTTTAGTGCAAGTGGATTGATCATTTGGTGGAAGCTTAAAAAAGGTGTGAGCGTTTAATTGAAAAAAATGCATTTTGCACTATTTATCTTAATCATAATGAGTTGGATGACCAACTCAGAAGCTTATGTGCAAAATCGTACACAGTCAGATAGCTTGGTTCATTGGGTGAATAGTGTTGATACGCTGGATGTTTATGTTAACCCATCCAATTCACAATTCCTTCCTACGGCGGACGTTAATGCAATCGTAACTGCGTCTGTGGCCCAGTGGAATGGAAAATCTCGAATTTTTATCAGACAAAATACAACACCGACTACTAATACCGATGGATTAAATGAAATTTACTTTTCATCAGATCCCAGCATTTTTGCCAGCGGTTCAGCGGTTGTTGGTGTGACTCAGGTTTATTTTAAAGACAATACGGGAGAGATCCTTGAAGCAGACATTCTGATCAACGATGGGTTCTCCTTTTCAACAACGAAAATAGAATCTAATTTTTTAGGAAATGTCATTAGTCATGAGCTGGGACATTTTTTAGGATTAGGTCACAGTCAGGTTCCCGGCTCAACTATGTTTTATGCTCTTTCTCGAGGGCAAAATGAACTGGCCGATGATGATAAGGCCGGAATATTTTCAGTCTACCCAACACCTGGAGTGACAACTAAGGGCTCGTTGAACGGTAAAATAGTGGGGGGAAAATCTCTCGCAGCGGTTTTTGGTGCTCAAGTACAGGCCATTTCGTTAAAAACTGGCCGTATCGCTGGCGCTAATTTTACCGATATTGATGGCAGCTTCTCTATTGGTGGACTTGATAAAAATGACCAGTATTTTCTTTATACGAAACCTATTGCGAACGTAGGTCTTCCTTCGAGATACAGTAATGCTCGTTTTGATTTTTGTAATTCTTCTAAAAAGTACCGTGGAAGCTTTTTTCAATCTTGCGGAGCTTCTGGCGAAGGTTATCCTCAGGCCGTTAAGTTAAACTCTTCAAGTGTCTCTGTAGGAAATGTGACTATTCGTTGTGGATTGGATGTGCCTGTAGATTACATTCAAAACAAAGAGATAACTCCGGCCGTTTTTGATTTACATTCAGGCGTAGATTCGGGAATTGGGAATTCTTTTGTAGGTTTTTTTTCCTCTCAAGATATCGAAGACCAAAATGTGGATTATTTTAAAATTGGGTATTCGGGAATTGATTGGAGTAGCATTCCTGCTACTGGTGACCTGTATGTCGAATTGAAAGTGTTAAATCAGTCTTTTTATTCTCCATTTAAGGCCAACATTGCAGTTAAGAGGAGTGGGGCCACTAGCTCTGTCACACCTAATTATGTGCAGGAGAGTGATGGGACACTTAATCTAGAAACAATCGTAAGGATTAAAATTAACAGAGGAGTTTCGTCGGATAATGATTTTGAAATCTCTGTGCATCCAGAGTCGATGGAGTATCCAAGTTTTCCATCTGGGCTTCCCTTTACGAAAGCAGATTATTTCCCAGCTGGATCTTACTTTGAAGATTCACTTTATTTCTATTTGGTCACTGCATCCATTGTTGAAAAGACGGGCGTTGATACTTACACACAAGTTGCTTACAAGAATGAAGTCACCACAGATAACAGTAGTTGCCCAGATGCGAGCAATACATATGCGTTAACAAATTACAGTGCGACAGGATCAACAGGTTCATCAAAGAAAAAAGAAGATGGGCTCGCTTGCGGGACTGTTGATATGAATGGTGGTCCCGGAAACGGACCAGGTGGATTTTTTATTGGTCTCATTTTCAGTCTAATCTTATGTAGTCTTACCTCTTCAATCATTAAGCAATATAAGGCAAAACATTATAGCAAGTTAGCTTAAGCTGATTTATACTTTTAGGAGTATTATTAGCCGAGGCTTGTATGAAAATTATCGCTCTGTTTGTCACTATTTTTTGCTTAACATCAACTTCTTTTGGACAAGATCTTTTTAAAGAAAGAATCAGAAAGTTAAGTAGCAATAAAACTTCAATCTATGTTGAAAAAGGAATCTTCCATAACGGAGGAGTAAAACTTCAATCGTCTTTGAAGTCTCTTCGTCAGTCGTTTAATCCAAAACAAGGATTCGAAAGAATTGTAATGGATTTTTCAACTTCACAAGTTCCAAAAATTTACGGTCACATTTCTAGTGACGATAAAAAGCTATACTTAGATATTTTTGAAACGACACTCGCAAAAGATTTTAAGGCCGTTTCAAATACACGTTTTGTAGAAAAAATTAATTTCTTTCCTATTGAATCGAACCACCTTTCACTTGATTTTAGATTAAAGGGCAAAGTGAGTGCTGATATTTTTTACCTGGAAAATCCGGGCCGCTTAGTAATTGATTTAAAGAATTAAATTTTCCTGGAGTTGAATATGTCAGATTTAGAAAGTGATTTCCAAGTAAAGTTAAAGCCATCAACTGGCAAGGAAGATTTACCAAAGCTTCCAGAAGTCGTAGTTATTATTCCTATCATGAACAGTCCTATTTTTCCGGGAATGATTGCACCTATTATTTTAAGTGAAGAAAAATTCACTCCAGAACTGGATGAATCACTTTTAAAAACGGGTTATGTAGCATTAAACCTTGTGAAGAATGACCTAAAAGACGATGAAGGAAGTATCATTCCTGAAGAAGACATTGATTTCGATAAACGCGAGATCAAGTCAGGCGATATTTATAAAGTCGGTGTACTTTGTAAGGTTGTTAAGAAATTAAAACTTCCGGATGGTTCAGTGAACGTTCTAGTTCACGGGATGAAGAGATACAGAGCTTCAGACATTTTATCTGAGTCTCCAATCTTAAAAACAAAAATCGAAGTTTTCGATGACATTTTAGAAACAGATGAAGAGTTGGATGCTTACACTAGATCAGTAATCAACCAAGTTAAAAAGCTTTCTGAAATTAACCCGTACTTCAACGAAGAAATGAAGCTTGCGATGTTAAATTCGCCGTCACCAGGGTCTCTTGCTGACCTTGTGGCATTCGCTATCTCTCTTGATATCCCTGAAGCTCAGGATTTCTTAGAAACACTTGTCGTTAAAAAGAGATTCGCAAAACTTCTTGTGTATTTAAAAAGAGAAAAAGACGTTGCTGATATTCAAAAGAAAATCTCTGACGAAGTTAACGACAAAGTTAACAAGTACCAAAGAGAGTATTTCTTACGTGAGCAATTAAAAGTTATCCGTTCTGAACTTGGAATGGAAGAAGATGAAAAATCACGCGACATCAAACGTATTAAAGAAGAATTAGAAAAAGTAGGGATGCCTGAAGATGTTTTAAAAACAGCTAAGGAAGAACTAGAGCGCCTGGAATTGATTCCTGATAGTTCACCAGAATACAACGTTGCTCGTACGTACTTAACTTGGTTGATTGATCTGCCATGGAAAAAACAAACGACTGACGATCTGGATATCAATACTTCTAAAAAAATTCTTGATAAAGATCACTACGGTCTGGAAAAACCAAAAGAGCGTATTCTTGAATTCCTTGCTGTTAGAAAACTAAAGCCAGGATACGATGGGACGATTCTTTGCTTAGCTGGTCCTCCCGGAGTTGGTAAAACATCTCTTGGTAAATCAATCGCAGCTGCTCTTGGAAGAACGTTTTACCGTTTCTCTCTGGGTGGTATGAGAGATGAAGCTGAGATCAAAGGGCACAGACGTACATACGTTGGAGCAATGCCAGGGAAGATCATTCAGGCGCTTAAGCGTGTTGAAGTAAACAACCCGGTTATCATGCTTGATGAGATCGATAAAATCGGTAAATCATTCCAGGGTGACCCGGCATCAGCACTTCTTGAAGTATTGGACCCGGAACAAAACTCAACGTTCATTGATAACTACCTTGATATACCATTCGATTTATCAAAGGTTCTTTTCATTGCTACAGCTAACTACATTAACGATATTCCAGAAGCTCTATTAGACCGTATGGAAGTTATCGAGTTGTCTGGTTATACGCTGGAAGAAAAAGTTGCGATCACGACGAAATGGATTATTCCTCGTCAGCTTAAAAAACACGGTCTGCAAAAAAATGATTTCTCTTTAAACTTAAATGTTATCAAGAAAATTATTGCAGATTACGCTCGTGAGCCAGGTGTTCGTGTACTTGAGCAACATATCGCTAAGCTTTGTAGACGTGCGGCCCTTGATAAAGTTTCTAAACCAAAAGGAAAAGCTAAGAAGTTTGTTCCTACAGTTGAGAATCTTGAATCAATGCTGGGGTCTCCAAGATTCCACTCTGACTTAGCTGAAAAGAAAAACAAACCAGGTGTTGTAACAGGTCTTGCATGGACAGCATACGGTGGTGAAATTCTTTTCATTGAAACTCTTCCTCTTAAAGGGAAAGGATTCAAGCTTACAGGTCAACTTGGTGGAGTTATGAACGAGTCAGCTAGTCTTGCTTACTCATATGTGAAGAAAATTCTTCAAAACCAAATTGATGTTGAAACGGCCGCTTCGAAGAAAAAAGCAGGAACTAAAAAACCTGCAGCAACTCCTGCAGCTGCTGAACATGAGGCAGAAGATTATTTAGCTTCTCATGAAGTGCATTTACACTTACCAGCTGGGGCAACTCCAAAGGATGGGCCAAGCGCAGGTATTACAATGGCACTTGCTCTATACAGCTTAGCAACTAACAGAGCGGTTGATTCTAATATCGCGATGACTGGTGAATTAAGTTTAACTGGAAAGGTTCTACCGGTTGGTGGGATTAAGGAAAAGGTTCTTGCAGCTAAGAGAGCAGGGATCACGACTATCATTCTTCCAAAACAGAATGAGAAAGACCTAAAAGAAGTTCCTGTTTTACATAGAAAAGGGATGAAGTTTTTTCCAGTATCACATTTTGATGAAGTTCTGAAAATCGCGCTGAAATAGTCGCTTTAAAAATAGAAGAGGCCAGTCTCCACTGGCCTCTCTTATAAACTCTCTAAAATAATTCCAATTCCCCGTTTCTTGTAATCATCCGATGAGGGTTTACATAGATCTCTTCGGATGATTTTTGATCATTTTAAATAAAAATAACCTTAAGAAATCTGCAGAAAGAATGCTCCAGTGGAGCATTCTTGTTATGTTTGAATGATGTAAGCGATGAATTTACTTGAAAATGAGGTCTGCAGATCAAAAAAAACCGCCTAAAATAGGCGGTCTTCTTATAAAAATAATGTTTTAAAATAATTCTTAGAATTCGTCTGAATCGTATTCGCTGATTGGAGCGTGTTTGATTTTACCAGCAGCGATTTCTCTTAGTGCTGTAACAACTTCTTTATTTTTAGACTTAACTAGAGGCTCAGCTCCTTCTCTTAGTTGCTTTACTCTCTTAGTAGCTAAGTGAACTAACTCATATCTGTTTTCTACTCTTTCTAAGCAGTCTTCAATTGTAATTCTTGCCATGGATTATCTCCTGGGCCATTTAGGCCGAAAAATAGATTTACGAACTTTAGGTTATAGTATCAAACTGGATTTTTGTCTATAACCAATCAATGTTCCTTCTAAGATTCTAGCTTTTTATACAGTGCGTCCACTTCTTTTTCGTAAGCTTTGAGAATAATCTTCTTTTTAAGCTTCAATGAAGGGGTTAATTGGCCATTTTCAACCGTAAAGTCACTCGGTGCAATAATAAACCCCTTGATGGACTCAAAGCTGGCAAGGTCAGAGTTGGCGGCCACAACCTCAAGGTCTATGGCATCGTGGACTCTTGGGTCCACGGCAAGTTCTTCATAGGTTAAACTTGATCCTAGTTCATCCATAAAGGCTTCACGGTCAATACTGATAATGGCCACCAAGAATTTTCTCTTATCGCCCACAACCATAGCATTTGAAATGTGCTTTTGAAGTTTAAGAATGTTTTCAATTTTTTGTGGGGCCACATTTTTTCCGGCCGAAGTAATGATGATATCTTTTTTTCTATCTGTAATACGAATGTATCCATCAGTTGTTAGCTCACCAATATCGCCAGTTAAGAACCAGCCATCTTTGAAGGCTTCTTTGGTAGCAGCTTCATTTTTATAATACTGAGTGAAGAGTGCTTCAGTTTTAAGCATGATCTCGCCGTCTTCAGCAAATTTCACCTGCACGTCACCTAGTGGTAAACCAATGGCACCTGGAATTTGTCTCACTGGAGGATTGAGTACACATGGAGCAATTGTTTCAGTTAGCCCGTATCCTTCGAGGATTGTTAGATTAGCGTACTGAAGGAAATTCATAATATCAGGAGAGAGTGGCGCTCCTCCTGAAACTAAAAATCTAATGCGACCACCGAAGCGGTCATAGATTTTTTGAAACACCAATTTGTAAGCAAGATTTTTTTGTAAAATCTCCATTGCACTTGGAGATTTGTCGGCATTGATTTTTTTATAATAAGCATTTGAAGCATTTAGTGCCCAATCAAAAACTTTCTTTTTAAGTTCATTTTCTTTTTGGATATTTTCTAAAACTTTTGAATACACTTTTTCAAAAATTCTCGGAACAGCTAAAAGAATAGTGGGTTTTGCCGTCTGCATATTGTCGACAACTTTATCTATGCTTTCAGCAAAGACACATTCAAAATCAAAAACCAGGTTTAAAAATGAATCACATCTTCCAAAGACGTGAGAAAGTGGAAGAAATGTAAGTGTTCTGTCGTTAGGAAGAATGTTGGTCTTTAGTGAAGAGTAGACGTTATTTAGCATGACAACAAAAGCTCTTTGCCCAATGACTGCACCTTTAGGTGCTCCGGTTGTTCCGGATGTATAAATAATGGAAGCGACATCAGTCGGTTCGCTGGCCTCAATGCTGGCCTCAAATAATTTGGGTGAGCTTTGTGATTCAAGTGTTCCGATGTCGATGAATTGTTGATAACTCTGAAAAATAATTCTGTCTGAAAGTTTTTTAACCGACTCTTCTGAAATATCCTTTAAGGCAATGATCACTTTTAAGTGTTTTAGCTTATCTTGTTCAGCAAGAATTTTTTGAAACTGAGTTTCGTTTTCTAAAATGAGAATTTTAGTTTCACTGTCATTTAAAATGTATTCAATTTCATCTGCCATGTAAGTCGGATAGACCGGTGTGACGACGGCGCGGGCACATAAGGCGGCCAGGTCAAAAAAATGCCATTCTTTAGATGTTTGCCCAAGAATAGCGACGCGGTCTTGTACCTGAATTCCAAGGCTGCTTAATCCATAAAAAATCACTCGGACTTTTTGTTGATACTCATCGTTGTTATAGAAATGTAGATCAGAGCCTTCGATCCAACCAATCGCTTTTCTATGTGGTGATTTCAAGGTCTTCTTTAAAAAGAGTTTCGAAAGTGTTGCATCTTTATTCATAAAATTAACCTGTAATGTTTTTGCTTATTTTAATTTCGGCATCTTACTATAAAAACTTACTCTTACTTTATGCAAAATCAATGCATTTGATACCGGAGTAAAATATGCAAGAAATGATTTTGATTCTCAGTCGATGCCAGGCAAAGCGGTCCAGCCCTAAAACCCTTAAGACCTTTTTCAGGTTTCACTTCAAGGGCTTTTATAATGGATCAAAAATTAAGGAAATTCATGTCTACCCCCATCAATCTGCAGAGTTAGATAAAGGACAGGATTATTTGTTATGGGTTACTTTAAGATCTGTCAAAGAATCTATACTGGAAGTTTCTTTATTAAAATATAAGAAGATTGAGTAAATAAAAACTGCTACACTGTCTTTTACGAGAGGTATGGCATGAGTGAAGATATTCTAAAAGATGCAACGGCAGAAGAGCGCAAGTTTCTACATGATATATCAAATCATATTGTCGTGGCCCATGGAATGGCGACTTTTGCTTTAAGAGCGATTAAGGGAAATCCCAACGTAGGTGAAAAGGAAGTTGAGCGTCTGGAGAAGTCGATAGATGCGATTAATAAGATGACAGAACTACTTCGTGAGAGGAGATCAGTGCTTCAGCCGGTGAAAATCTAATTTATTTCATTTCAGAAAATATAAAATGCAGCCCTTGAGCTGCATTTTTTTGGTCTACTTAACTTTAACTGTCACAATATCGCCAATCATCATTTTACCAACTTCAAATACCGGCGTTTCTTCACCTTCTTCAAGTTTGTTTAAAATTCCGATAGCAGAAGAGTCTTCAGCATGAAGAACTTTTACTTCACCGATTTTAATACGGTGATTGAAGCGTTTTTTACTTTCATATGGATCTAAAACAGAAACAACTCTGTAAACATCAAGGACACTTCCTTTTTTGACACCTTGGTTTGAACCCATGTCGACATAAAAATTCTTGCGAATGATTTCGTCCTTGTTGCCCATGGGGATGTCTTGAGAGATGCTGTAAATGACATAGTCTTTGGCAATCGCCATTGAGGCCGTGAACGTCAAAGCAATCATAAAGAGAACTGGTAATTCAAAAAATTTTTTCATGTTTAAACTCGCTCTTATTCAAAGTGCAGTCTTTGAATCTTGCAACTTCATCGGTTTCGATAGGGGCAAAGATGAAATCTGAAGTGGAGCACGACAGCTAAAGGAAATTCTTGCCGAAATCGGCAGGAAATATATTACCCGAGTAAAAAACTCAAAATGAATGGTGGTAGACTCTAAATATGAAAAGTTGTTTTTTACTCTTATTCATTATTCTTAGCCAGACGGTCTTTGCTCAAGGGACGGAAGATTTTTATATCAAGTTTAAAAGAAGCAAAGGAATTTTAATTAAAGGATCGAAGCTGGTAGAAGAGCAGTCCTTAGAGAAGGCCTCAAAAATCATTGAACGCATGATTGTAAAGCGAGTTGATATCAAAGAAAGGTTGATGGCCAATTCAGCGGAGATTTCAATCATTGCTAAAGGTGAATCCTATTGTGATTTACCAGAGGCCCGCGATCTTCGTGGCAAAAAAACTTTTGATGGCCGTGATTTCTGCAAAATTTGCGGAGGAGGCGGAGTGATTGGAAGGCCAATAACAGCGATTTGCGAGGATAATCTTTTAAAGACGCCCAATGACCCATACTCGGGAAAAGAAGACATTCTGACCCATGAATTTGCTCATACAATGCATATTTTAGGCATGAATGAAGTCGATAAAAAATCGATAACAACTTTGTATCTTGCGGCAAGAAAAAAGGGGATCTTTGCAAAAAATTTGTATGGAGATCCAGCTTATATGATGGCCAATGAAGAGGAGTTTTTTGCGTGCTTAAGTGCGGTGTGGTTTGGAGTGCATAACCCTAAAAGTGTATCTTTATCGTCAGAGTTAAATGGCAGGGAGGCGATCAAAGCGAAACTCCCGGCCATGTATTATTTTTTAAAAAGTATTTATCCGGAATAATCTATTTCACTCTCAGATACTTAGTATAGTTCCAGATTAAATCATCAGGACGATAATTTTTTACATAGTCATGGTAAAGAATAAAGTTACGTGAGTAGTACTGCATAATCCATGGCAGATCATCGTTAACTAATTTTTCCATTTTAATGATCAATTCTTTTTTCTCATCACCGTCTGGAAGCTTGCTGATCTTTTCATACATCTTATCCAGTTCAGGGCTGATGTAATAAGAAGAGTTTGGTCCAGGAGGAAGGTTTGTTGAAATAAGTAACTGGTAGATGTTTTCAGCATCCGGATAATCCAGAGTCCAGCCATCCTGGAAGAATTGCAGGTGACCAGTTCTTGATTTTTCTAAAAATTCTTTAAAAGTGTTTTTAATAATCTTTAATCTGATACCAATTAAAGCAAGCTGAGCTTTAAAGTACTCGGCCTGAGCATAACTGATTTTTGATTCAGCACGAGTGTCGTAAATGATTTCAGGAAGATTTTTTCCTTCAGGGTATCCGGCCTTGGCGAGAAATTCTTTTGCTTTATCCAGATTGTATTCATACGGGAGAGTTGCCGAAGGATTGTAACCTAAGATTCCTGGAGGAAGAATTGAGTTCGCTTTTTGTCCTGTGCTGTTAGTAAATTGCTGAATGTATTTATCCATGTCGATCGCATGAGCAATCGCTTTTCTAAGATTTAAGTTTTTTCCTAATAAGGGGTCCTTCATGTTAAAGGCCAGCCACCAGTAAGTAAGAGTAGGCATGGTTTGAAGACGCATATTTTTTGCTTTAATTTCTTCACGAAGATTTCCGACATCATCAAAAACCTGAGAGTAAAACTGTTGAGGCAGTGTAATAAAGTCGAGTTTGTTTTCAGTGAACAGATCCCAGCGCGACTTGTTGTCGTTCACCATAATGAAATGAATTCCATCGATGAAAGGAAGTTTTTCACCGCTGTCTTTTAAAAGAGCACGGTTGTTTGCGTAACGATCACCTTCTGTCGGATAAAAGCTTTCATGATAGTAAGGAAACTTTTTTAAAATAATTTCTTTAGCTGGATCCATTTTAGTTAAATAGAATGGACCTGTTCCCACTGGAGTATGGCTCAGATCATTTTTATCATGCTCAATAACTTCTAGAGGCACGGGCGAGATAAAACTCATGGCAAGTTTGTAAATAAACTGGGGAGATGGCTGAGTTAAGTCAATGACCAGTGTATGGTCATCATTAGCATGAACACCTTTAATTGGCGTTGACTTAAACTTTTCAAAATCATTGCCTACGGTTTTTTTAAATTCATTAACTCCAACAACGGATCCATCAAGAATCCACCATCCAGTTGAGTTAAGTGGATTATACGATAGACGTTTGAATTGGGTGATAAAATCCTGGGCAATGACATATCTTGCCTGACCTTTAAAAGCTGGATGATCATGATAACGGATATTTTTTTTGATTTTAATAACGTAACGAAGACCTTTGTTTTCAATCGTCGGCATTCCTTCGGCCAGTAGGGGCTTTAGTTCATAAGGACGATTAAGATAATGGTAGTCGTAGAGCTGCTCGTAGATGTTACAGATAACAGTCCCGGAAACATTGTCATATGAGTTTACGGGATCGAGGGTTGAAATTTCGCTGGTTAAGGCCATGTTAAGAATTTTATCTTCTTTAACATGGGCCTTTTTAGTGCAGCTTGAAAGACATACTATTAAGAGAGTCAGACACAGAACTACCAGCGATTTTTTCATCATGAATTAACCTAATTTAGATTTAAGTACGTTTGTTGCCTGAGGTGCAATCTTTGCAATCAGGGCCGCTTCTCCAGATCCTTGTGCGATATCTGGTTTTCCACCACCGCGTCCATTAATAACTGGAAGAATTTCTTTTAGAACTTCTCCAGCATTGACTTTTGCAGCTCCTTTAGAAGCGCGAACTAAAACAGTGGCCTTATCTCCGTTTGTATTAAACAGGACAACTGCACCGTTTTGGAATTTGCTTACGAAAAGATCTGAAAGCTTACGAAGATCTGTATCAGCACTTGCTTCAACCACAGCAAAATCTACTCCACCAATATTTTCAACGTTGTTGAAAAGGTCTTTTGATTCACTTGCTTGAATTTTATCTTTAAGAACTTCGATTTCTTTTTGTTTGTCTTTTAGGTCTTTGAAAAGGCTTTCTAGTTTTGCCAGAGCGCGCTCTTCTTTATCCATAAAGAGTCCTTCAACTTTTTTAAGAAGCTGAGATCTGTGAGATAGATAATGAATGGCCGTTTCACTCGTTGTTGCTTCAATACGACGAACACCAGTGGCCAGTGAAGACTCACTTAGTATTGTAATAAGACCGATATCTCCAGTGTTGTGAACGTGTACACCACCACAAAGTTCAGTCGAGAAATCACCCATCGATAAAACGCGAACAACATTTCCGTATTTTTCACCAAACAATGCCATCGCACCTTTCTTCTGAGCGTCTTCCATACTCATGATATTGGCATCAACTTTATGAGCTTTGCTGATTTCTTGGTTGACCAGGTCTTCAACTTTTTGGATTTCTTCTTTACTCATCGCTTGAAGGTGAGTGAAGTCGAAACGAAGTTTATCAGCAGTTACAACCGACCCAGCTTGTTTTACGTGAGGTCCTAGAACTTTAATTAAAGCAGCTTGAAGTAAGTGAGTGGCCGAGTGGTTTCTCATGATCAGTTTTCTTGTGTGAGCATCAACTGATAATGTGTAAGACTTTCCAACTTCAAGAGCGTCAGCATCTGAAGATAAGTGAAGATGAAGTCCATCAACGGGCTTCTGTGTGTCTTCAACGTGAGCTAAAACGTTTTTCCCGTCTTTAATCACACCGATATCTCCAACTTGTCCTCCGGATTCACCGTAGAACGCCGTTGTATCGAAAATTAATCCTTTCATCTCGCCCATATCAACAACTTCTAAAAGTTTTGCTGATACTTCAAGTTTTTCATATCCAACGAAGTTCGTTGCTCCATGCTTTTCTTTAGCTGTATGGAAAACTCTATCGTCGTTATTAACTCCACCTTTCCAAGATTTTTTAGAAAGTTCTTTTTGTTCTTTCATGGCTTTTTCAAAACCTTCGTTATCAATCGACAGGCCTTGATCAGCTAAGTACATCTCAGTTAAATCAACCGGGAATCCATAGGTATCATAAAGCTTAAATGCAGCTTTCCCTGAGAAAACTTTATTCGTCACTTCTTTTGTAATCGCTTCGTTTAAGAATTTAAGACCGTTTTCCAGTGTTTCTCTGAATTTTCTTTCTTCAAGCTCTAGAAGTTTAACAGCTAGTTCTGATCCACTCGCGTTTTGTGGGTATTCCTGTCCAAGAGCTTCAAAGACTGCAGGAACAAGTTTGTAGAAAGAGATCTCTTTTACACCAAGTTCATTTAAGTACTTTACTGCACGTCTAATAATTCTTCTTAAAACGTATCCACGTCCTTCGTTAGAAGGAATCGCTCCGTCTGTAATAAGCATTGTTGCTGAACGAATGTGATCGGCCACAACTCTGAAAGCAGCTTTTGTTTTTTCATCAGATCCGTTTGGATCGTATTTCTTACCAGAGATCTCTTCGATCTTCTTCATGATAGGGAAGAAGATGTCAGTGTTATAGTTGTTATAACAACCTTGAAGAGCAGCAGCTACACGCTCTAAACCAGCTCCAGTATCAATTGATGGTTTTGGAAGAGTCAGGCGTCCTTCTGGAGTTTTTTCAAACTGCATGAATACCAGGTTCCAGATCTCTACATATCTTTTTTCATCTTCTAGAAGATCTTTTGGATCAACTCTTACCAAGTCTTTATCTGTATATTCTTCACCATGGTCAAAGAAGATTTCCGAACAAGGTCCACATGGACCGAATTCTCCCATCTCCCAGAAGTTATCTTTATCGCCTTTATTGAAAATGCGATCGTCAGATAATCCTGCTACCTTAGTCCAAAGCTTTCTTGCTTCATCATCAGTGTAGTGAACAGTGACATATAGTTTTTCTTTTGGAATTTTTAATTCTTCAGTTAGGAATTCCCATGCAAATCTAATCGCGTCTTCTTTGAAGTAGTCACCGAAAGAAAAGTTTCCAAGCATTTCAAAGAATGTATGGTGGCGGGCCGTGTGACCAACGTTTTCAAGATCGTTGTGTTTTCCACCAGCGCGTACGCACTTCTGGATTGAAACAGCTCTCTTATTTTGTGCTACCGACTTACCAGTAAAGTAGTCTTTAAACTGGTTCATTCCGGCATTACAGAAAAGAAGAGTTTTATCGTTATGAGGAATAAGTGAGCTCGAGGCCACTTTTTCATGGTTCTTTTTTTCAAAATATTGAGCGAATTTTTCTCTGATCTGCTGTCCAGTAAGTTTATTTTGCATTTGCAGGCCCTAAAAGGAGTTATGTGGTTGAGGATTTAGCCTACCATAATTCACTATAAAACCCAACGAAACTGGGGGTGAAAACAGCCTATTTTTGCCTTAAAAAACGAGGGCTTTAGTCATTTTCAGAGGGAAGTTTTCACACCCTTTTAAAGACTAGTGGCATCATGTTTTCACGTAATATTTACAACTGACTTCACGGCCTGTGAAAACTTTCATATATTCCACGTGAAAGATAATTGCTTAATCGGGCCTGGGTTAATACAACTGCCACATCGAAAAAAACAATGTTGGTCCTAAAATTAACTAAACGGAGAAAGAAAATGAAAGCAGCAATTTTAATGGTTACTCTTCTTACAGTATCTAACGCGTTCGCAGTATCATCTAATGATTCATGGGAAACGATTTCAGCAAAAAGAAATCTTAAAATCGAGTGGCCTTCAGCTCGTATGACTAACGGAGCTTGGACTGGTGTAGACTTCCTTTGCCGTGACGGAGAAGTTCTAAGAACTAAAAAACTTATCGAAACATGTACAAAATACAAAACAACTCAAGGCCGTAACTCTGGAATCGTTTGTGTTAACACAACTAAGTCTTTCGGAATTGTTAAACTTGAGCAACCAAGCACAAGATGCGTAAAATACAGCAACTCAAAAGAAAGAGGGGATGTTTGTTTAAAGTATGAAGACTACACATACGTTCAACCAACTACTTTCGAAGTAGACGTTTTAAAAGTTAAAAACGCTAAAAACGATCTATACACTCCAGCTTTTACAAAAGAATACACAATCTCTGATTGCGAATAATTAATTAAAAAGGGGTCCTGTTATCAGGACCCCTTTTTACGTAGATGGATTAAAATGGAACAGACCGAACTACCATTAAGTCTTTTTGACTTTACCGATTTTAAAGCATTTCTGCTTAAGCGCGGTTTGCCGTCTGGTATGTATTCCCATAATCATCAAAATCTTAATAACTGGGCCAAGCGCTTAGGTTATAAATCAGTAAGTTCACTATCAATGGTTTTAAATGGAGAGCGTTTGCCTTCAGATGAAATGATTGAGCGCCTATCACGCGATTTTAAATTGTCAGGAAGAGAAGAGCGCTTCTTTAAGCTGCTTATCGATCTTGAAAGAAAGAAAATCAAAAAACAAGATACGACAGATACCCTTAAATTAATTCAAAAGATGAGTACCGAGAAGAACTCGTTCTCAATCGATCTTCAACAATTTTCAGTTATCAGTGAGTGGTATTACGTTGCTTTAAAGCAATTGATCGCTACAGAGTCTTTTGTTGAAGATGAAAACTGGATCTATAAACGCTTACGCAAAAAAGTAAGTGTAGGGCAAATTAAAAAGGCCTTAAAAGATCTTGAAGACTTAGAAATCATTGGCCGTGATGAAAGCGGACGCTTAAAAGTTCTTAAGGCCGGGCTAATAACAACTAATGATATCCCATCATCTGCTATTAAAAAGCATCACTATGGAATGATGGAGTTGGCGCAAGAAGCTCTTATGGAGCAGGAAATTAATCAACGCCAGATGAACAGCAGTACATTAAAAATTAAGCAAGAAAACGTAGCGGAAGCTAAGAAATTTATATTTGATTTCCTTAAGGAATTTTCTAGTCGTTTTTCAGAAAACGATTCAGAAGAAGTTTACCAGTTGAACGTACAATTGTTTGAATTAACCAAGCAACTAAAGCACTAGGAAAAGAAAATGAAGAACTCAAAATTTATCCTTGCCTTGTTCGTGTGTCTTTTTTCTCAAGTTATTTCTGCAGACGTTTATATGACATCTGAAGAAAGAGAAATTCGAAATGCGGAATTTGCAAAGAAGAGTGCAGCAGCAGTTGAAGCATTTTCGGGTGCAGATATTGTTGGAAACGGCGGTGGAGCAGTTGAGCAGGCAGCGTTTTATATCTATAGAAGCTTGGATCGTTACATCACTCACTGTTTAAATAGCCAAGCATGTGCTCAATCTAGTGATAAAAGAGATATTTTAAAGAAGATTCGAAACGTTATCTTAGAAAATAGAGATGAAAAGAATCATGTTATTTTCTTAAGCAACAATCTTTTCCAGGCTTACATGCAAGATGAGACAGATCCAGAAGACAGAGTTGCTAAAACTGGTTTTAGCCCTGAACTTCCAATCTTCATCAATGTTGAAGAAGCTTATGCTTATTCTAAAAACGATTTATATCCTTCAATGGTTGCCTTATTTGTTCATGAAGTTGGTCACCAGGTTGGGGTAGCATCGCATTCAATGCTGGATGAACTTGCCAGTGAAGTACGCGAAATTTTTGTAAGTAATATTCAGGAAGCAAAACTTAACTACCTTAATGGCGAATTTAAATTCACGATGCTTGGAAGTAATGAAGGTTATGACTTCTCTCAATTTATGTTCTCTTACAATGGCAAAAATATCGCTGTTCCAGGATTATGGTCTGATTTTCAATGCGCAAATGGTGATAAGCTTGTTGGTGTAACTCTTGAAAATATTCACTGGGACGCAGCGAGTGTGAATGGCGGAACTTTAGGATTAACTCTTAGAGCATGGGGACAATTCTATTGTGAGAAAGCTCGAAATAAAATGGTTTATCTTCAGCAGCTTGATGTTCAGTATCAGTGGACTTTCAATATTCAAACTCTTCCAACTAGAGAGTACAATCTTCAGTTGATTGATAGTTCTGCAAAAATTAGATAATTCTTAAAATAAAGGCGGCAAAACTTAGTTGTTTTGCTGCTGAACTTCTGCGATGACGGCCTTTAAGACTCTTTTAGATTCATCAAAATCATGACCTTTTGAAATAAGATAACGAAGTATTTTATTTTGTCCTTCATAATCAAACTCAGTTTTCCCATGCATTTTTTTTCTGACTAGTACTTCAATTTGATCTTCTGTACTAATTTGGTTTTCACTAAAGAGCTCTTCGATCTGCTCAACATTTACATCAAGATGCTCTTGATTCAATTTTTGTTTTATATAGTTGGGAGAGTAGTTCTTATTCATGAAGCCTCTGATTCGGGCTTCATTGTAAGCTTCTTCACGCAAATATCCGCGGGCCTTAATTTCTGTTAAAGCGTCGTCTATTTCGTTTGCAGGAAACTTTTTTTCTTTGAGTTTTTCACGGAGTTTATACTCCGAGTAATCACGGGCAGATAAAAGTTTTACGATGTAGCTATACGCTTTTGTGGACATAAGTTTTTGAGGAAAAAAACTTCAGTGCTCCTGTGACCTCTCATTCAAGAGGGATCAAGAGCACTAAAGCTAATTTTTAATTACTGTAGATTCTTTTTTGATTTTTTCGGTGCTTTTTCTTCTTCAATGATTTCCCCTGTAGATGTATCTACAACTTCATTCATTGAACCAGCTGGAGCTTCAGCAATTCCAAATTTTACTAGAATCTTTTGCTTAATTTCATCTAGCATCGCTGGGTTTGCTTCAAGGAAAGTTTTTGAGTTCTCTCTACCTTGACCGATTTTTGAATTATTGTAAGCGTACCAAGCACCAGCTTTTTCAACAACGCCGTTAGCTGCTGCAAGATCCAGGATATCTCCAACTTTAGAAATACCTGCTCCGTACATGATGTCGAATTCAGCTTCTTTAAATGGTGAAGCCACTTTGTTTTTTACAACTTTAACTTTTGTTCTGTTACCAATATGGTTTTCACCGTCTTTGATAGCTGCAATTCTTCTGATGTCTAAGCGAACTGAAGCGTAGAACTTAAGAGCGTTACCACCAGTAGTTGTTTCAGGGTTACCGAACATAACACCGATCTTCATACGAAGTTGGTTAATGAAGATAACTGTACAGTTTGAACGAGAGATCGATCCTGTCAGTTTTCTTAAAGCTTGAGACATAAGTCTTGCTTGAAGACCCATGTGAGAATCTCCCATGTCTCCCTCTAGTTCAGCTTTAGGAGTAAGTGCAGCTACTGAATCCACGATAAGGAGATTTACAGCGCCTGAACGAACTAGCATATCTGTGATCTCTAGAGCTTGTTCACCAGAATCTGGTTGAGAGATAAGTGTATTTGGAATATCAACACCAAGCTTCGCTGCGTATGCTGTATCTAGTGCGTGTTCAGCATCAACGAAAGCTACCGTTCCGCCTTGTCTTTGACATTCAGCTGCGATGTGAAGAGTAAGAGTTGTTTTACCAGAAGATTCTGGCCCGTAAATTTCGATGATTCTTCCTTGAGGAATACCACCAACACCAAGAGCTAGGTCTAAACTTAAACAACCAGTCGGGATCACCGCTAGTTTCTCAACAGCATTTTTGTTGTCGAGTTTCATGATAGCACCTTTACCGAATTGTTTTTCAATTGCAGATAAAGCTAGGTCTAATGCTTTTAATTTCTCTGGAGATGCTGTTGCTGATACTTTCTGTAATGACATGAATCCTCCGACGGTGTCTCTATAGTGTGTGCGAGTACGCTACACCACTTTATAATTGTTCGATAACTGAAAACTTATGCAATTTGGTTAACTTTTAAAAGAATCAAAGGCTTGTAATTATTAGACTAATGAGGTCATAAAGTCATAATTTGATGGGCCGGATATCAATTCTTTTCTTATACCTAGTCTGTGCGTAAAGTTTGCGCAAGTCAAGCGTAAATTTAGCGTAAGTTAGATTAAGTTGAGATTTATCGAAAAGATGTAATTGATGACCAAGTAGACCACTCCAGCAAAGACTCCGCTGACGATATCATCGAGGATTGTTCCTGCGCCATGATCGACTTCTTTATCAAAATAAGACGCTGGCCATACTTTGATGATGTCGAAAAAACGAAAGAGAGCAAAGAGTATAAAGAGGTGAGTGAGATTGTGTTTTTGGATGAAGAGCCATGCTGTCATCATACCTAGAACTTCGTCGATCACGATAAACTGGGGATCGTGAAGGTTAAATTTCTTTTGCACTATGTCTGCGATGAAAGATGAGACCGCAGTCATGATGATGATAAAAGGAATGAAGAGAATATAAGGTGGATTGAATCTACCTAATATATATAAAAAAGGAAGCGTAGCAAGAGTTCCCCAGGTTCCGGGAGCTTTTGGTAAAAAACCTACTCCAAAAAAGGAAAGGAAAAGAATATCTAGTCTTTTAAGGGATGGTCGATTAGCCTCATTCATTACATAATACTCTAACTTGAATTTTAGAAGTTGGAAAAGGTTTTAATGGAAAGACCGAGTTACTTACAGAAATATATGTTTGACTGGGAAATCTTCGACGTTGTCGTTGGGGGTAAGTCTGCGCTCGATACAAAAAATTTCTTAGGGCCGATGTCTTCTAATGAACAGGTTAATCAATTTTTGAAAGGCTATGGTTATGATCCACAAGATCATGTCGCTAAGTCAGAGCTGTTTGGTAACTTCCAGGAGGCCATGCAGTTTATCAGAAGATATTTTTTGAAAGAGGGGAATCCTGACGGACTTGATATCAAAGTTCCAAATTCACTTCTTATGATCTCAGATATAAGCCAATTATTTTTAATGGCCACTGACGATAATATTGTAAAGAAAGAAGATAAACTTTGGGCAGAAGCTGTTCTTAAAGTTATGCATACAATTATGCATGCGGATAAAGATCTAAGATCGAACTATTTTAATATTGTTCAAACTCAAATTTTTGATCGTTTTTATAAGTACGTTTTTAGAAGTGACGACAATAAACTTTTTATTGGAGTCAAAGGAACTGATGACGTTGTTCCTTTAGTTGATTTTGAAACCAAATCAAAAAAGACCCGAGAAAGTGTCATCATTAAACTTTTGCATAAAGCGGAAAACGTAGCGGAAGAGTTATTTGATAGAGTCGGGGTTCGCTTCATCACTCATTCACGTTTCGATACGCTTCGCTTGATTCGTTTTTTACTAGAAAAGAATATTGTTATTCCTCACAATAATAAACCAAGCCGTGCAGTCAATACGATGATTGATATGGTGAAGTTTAAAGAAGCTCACCAGAGTCTTTTAAAAATGGCGATCAGAAATAATCTTTCTGAAGACCGTTTTTTAGCTGCGATGGAAAGGGCCGCTGTTGAATCACAAAAGGAAGCGAGTGAAAGTGAGCGCAATAAACACACTTCAAAAGCTTACCAGTCAATTCAGTTTACTTGCCGTCAGTTGATTGAATATAAAAATCCATTCCTGCAAGAGTTCAACGATCTAAGGAAATTTGCTAAAGGGTGTAACCCGGAAGAAAATGAACTGGCCCGCAAAGTTCTAAACATGGACATTTCCCTGGTTGCTAGAGATATCAGATTTTTTTATCCATACGAAATTCAAGTTGTAGATCATGAAGCGTTTAAAGAAAACTCTCAAGGAGAGGCTTCTCACCAAGAGTACAAACGTCATCAGGTAAGATCGGCAATGAGACGCGTATTCAAAGCACTTATTGAATACAAACAAATCCAGCTTTAATTCACAGTCTTTTTTATGAACTGTTTAATCCTGTGGTTAATCATCTCAGGAAAATCTGCCTGCGGAACGTGAGAGCCATCTTTAACAATATAGAGCTGACTTTTTGGAAGATGCTTTGTCAGGATTTGCTGAAGATAGTTAGGGATGATTTTATCTTTATCACCACCAATAACAAGAGTGGGAGTTGCAATAGACTCCAGGTGATTGATGACATCGTGATCATGCATAAGTCTTAAAAGGTGAAAAAATAAATTCTCAGGAAGCTCGCTGATTTTTTTCATATAAAGCTGGATGAATTCAATTTCAACCTGCTTTTTATTGAATCCACCATCAAAGATTGCATACTGAGCAATCGGATTTTTATATGAGTGTTTCCATACGGCCTTATATAGCTCAGGGTATTTTTTCGTGAAAGATTCAATGTATGGCATAGCAATGTCGATGACATTTGAATCAAACATAATGTCCTGAGGAGGCACAACGGTTCCAGAAATTAAAACCTGAGCGGTGACATCTTCCGGGTATCTTCTAGCGTGCTCAAGACAAATATTCACTCCCATACTGTGACCAACAAAAAGAGTTTTTTTGATGTTTAATTCGGACAGGAGTTCGTGCAAGTCGCGAGCGATGTTGGGGAAGTTGCAATTTTCAATATCTCCATCCTGAGATGAAGCAAAGTGAAAGCGGTAATCATGCAGTAAAATTTGAAAACCTAATTCTTCAAAATAGGGAATCTGGTATTTAAAATGATTATTGCTGCAAAGAAGACCATAGATAAAAACAATAACTGGCCTATCAGGATTAAGTTCAGCAGGCGCAAAGTTAGTATTGTAAAATAAACGAGTGCCGTCACTGGTATAAAAATAATTAGGGTAGCTTTTTTTAAACATCGGAAGCCTTTTCATGATCCAGTAACACTTCTTCGATGAAATCCAATGCAAATCGGACTTCTTTAGCATTTTGAGCAAAGTCACTGAAGGCCTGGCTTAAGTCATCCACTTCATGAGTCTTTTTAAAATTCAGGATTTTTATTTTATTTTCACCAAAAGCAATAATATCGTTATGGCGGATCTTAATCACGCCGCTGATTTTTTTTCCATTGATGAAGAAAAAAGGAGAACGGGTTAAACTCCTGGCCACTAAGTGTGTCCCTTTAGAGTCTTCGATAATCTCCAGATTCATAAAAGTAGGAGGCAGCTCTTTTTCTAAAAAAATTAGATCATTTTTTTTAGAGCGCCCGATATGCACGTGATCGTATTCAAACTCGTAGAGTCCAACGGCCAGTGAATCGGAAGATGTTAAAATTTCCAGATGAATCATGAGTCTCAGTATAACAAAAGCACACAGATTTACACTGTGAAAAAAATGGCAGGGCGAATCGGTCAGGCTTAAGAGTGTTAGGCGGTAGTGAAGATACGGGAGTCCTTGGAGAATCTCTCTAGAAGATTCATAATGTCCGGGTCCTGGGCCTTGATGAGTTCAAAGGCATCTTCGCGTGCCTGATAGAGGATGTCAGCGTGAAGAACGATATTGGCCAGGCGTTTTTGTGAAAGGCTTCCTGACTGATCAGTTCCAAATAGGTCACCTTCGCCTCTAAGCTTTAAGTCTTCTTCTGCGATTTTAAATCCGTCAGTATTATTTTCGATAACTTTCAGGCGCTCCATACTAAGAGCAGAGATCTTTTTATCGTTAACTAGAAAACAAAAACCAGGTTTATCACCTCTACCAACTCTTCCCCTTAATTGGTGAAGTGAAGAGAGTCCAAATCTTTCAGGATTGATAATCGACATAACGGTAGCATTAAGGACGTTAATTCCAACTTCAATAACACTTGTTGAAACAAGTAAGTCAATTTCATGGGCCTTAAACTTGGTAAACATCTCTGCTTTTTCATCAGACTTCATCTGGCCGTGTAGACCTTCAACTCTGTACTTCGGAAAGTATTTTTTATAGCGCTCAAGAGTGTCAATCAGGTTGTGAAATTCTTGTTCTGCACTTTCATTAATGGCCGGAACAACTACATAGATCTGTTCGTCGAGTGAGAGGCGAGTGTTGATAAAATTTAAATACTGCTGGTAAGTTTCTTCAGTGACAATTCTGGTTTTGTGACCTTTCCTTCCACCTGGCATGGTTTTGATGGAAGAAATATCCAGATCTCCATATTGAGTCAAACTGAGAGATCTTGGAATGGGGGTGGCCGACATGATCAAACAATGTGTTCCCTGACCCTTACTCGTTAACTTGATTCTTTGATCAACACCAAATTTATGTTGTTCATCAATGATCGCAAGACCTAATTCTTTAAATTGAATGGTCTCTTGAATCAGGGCATGAGTCCCGATGATAAAGTCGATTTCACCACTTAAAAGCTGTGTCTGAATAAGTTTTTTTTCTTTGGCCGGAGTAGATCCCAGAATCAGTTTAAATGATACGGTCTCTTCACCAAAAAGCTCACGGGCAGAAACATAGTGTTGCATCGCCAGAGCTTCAGTTGGGCACATCATGGCCACCTGTCCACCGTTTTCGATGACAATCATGGCAGCAATCATAGCGACCGTTGTTTTACCACATCCAACATCGCCTTGAACGAGCCTCATCATAGGATGCTCGCTTACAAAGTCACGACGGATATCATTGAGAGTTTTACTTTGATCATCGGTCAATTCATAGGGATAAAGTTTGGTAAAAGATGCGTATACATCGTTGTTTACTTCGTATTTTTTTGCTTTTGGTTTTTTAAAATACTTGCGTCTCAAATAAATTTTTAACTGGTCTTCAAAAAACTCTTCATAAATTAAGCGTTTTTCTGCCTGTGCCTCAAGCTCAGGAGTTGGCTTAATCTTGGCGTGCATGATTTTGAAAGCATCTTTAAGTGAAAGAAACTCATTTTTGTTGATCACTGCACGAGGAAGTGTTTCAGGAATATTATCCCAAAGTTCTTTGGGAATTTTATCAATGAATTTTTTGATCTGTACGCCAGCAACTGTGTTAACGGTGGGGTACTGAATTTTTAGTTCATTGGAAACTGAGACAAAAGGAGAAGGATCGTCGGGAGTTTCTAAAGGAAAAAAATCAGGATTAGTGAACTGCGACTGGCCGTTGAAGACCGAGGCTTCACCCATGAATTCAATAAAAGTGCATTTAGAAATTTTTCCAGTGATAGACCCGTATGAATTAAACCATTTTAAAGTCAGGATTTTATCTGAGAGTAAATCCTGAACATGCACCATGATATTGTAGAGCATGGCCTTGCCACGCCCTTTAACTCTGAAATTTGGTTTGGCCTGAACGTTGAGTATCTTTGCTCTTCCGATAAAGATGCGGCCTTCTTCAATATAATCAAAACTTCTAAGTGGTGGAAGCTCTACCACACGTAGAGGAAAAACCCATAGAAAGTCTGAGAGAGTGTTGATGCCGGCAAGATTTAATTTTTCAAAGGATTTTTTAGAGGCGGAACCCAACAGGTCTTCAAGTGTCGAAGACCATGTCAGATTTTTTTTAGAAGTCTTTTTTTCAGTCGATAAATTCAAATGATTCAATCTCGAATTCAACATCACCTTTCGGTGCTTTTACGATTACAGTGTCGCCTTCTTCTTTTCCAATAAGCGCTTTGCCTAATGGACTCGTGAAAGAAATTTTGTTTTCTCTTGAATCAGATTCATCTTCGCCAACAATTCTGTAAGTCACAGAAGCATCTTTTGCCACGTCTAATACAGTAACAGTTGCACCAAAAACAATTTTTGAACTTTTGATTTTGCTAACTTCAACTACGCGTGAGCGCGCCATGATACCTTGAAGTTGAGCGATACGGCCTTCGATGATCCCTTGCTTTTCTTTAGCAGCATGGTATTCAGCATTTTCTTTTAAGTCTCCAAGCTCGCGTGCTTCAGCAATCGCAATCTTGATTTCTTCGCGGTCAACTTTTACAAGTTGGTTAAGTTCCGCTTCTAATTTATTTTTACCAGCAAGTGTGATTGGTAATTCGTCCATGGCCATTGATTATCCTATTTTTTAAAAAGTGAAGCTGCAGCGTCTAGTAAACTTTCTTTTGATGTTCCAGCTTGAGACCCATCTGAGAGATTAAAGTAGTCACAAAAATTTGCCTTTTCTTTGTCGACGATTCTATCGGCATTTGATTCACGGCATTCGTTATAGACCTTTGGGTCGTAGAAAGTACACATTCTACAACAATGAAGGCTTGTAGAGCAATAGGGGCACTCTTCAGTTCTTGTAACTTTGAAGGCACCTAAGATCGGTATCGATTTATGGCAGTGATAACAGGTAATGCTATTCATTTACTCAACCATTTTAGAAGGTCCATTGCTGCATTAGACCTATTTTTACTTTAGAGAAATCCATGTAACTCTGCGTTCCTTCGGGGTTAAAAAAGATCTTTGGAAGATTTCTTTTATTGTATTCCTCGATGGCGCGATTCAGGTTGGACTCATTCGTCACTTCCAGAGTTCTTGCTACCAGAAAGTTTACAAGAATGGTAGCTGTTCCCGAGATAATATAAAGCCTGCGGTTTTCAGAATCAGAATTAAAAAATCCAAATAATAAAAGACCGGTTCCGGCCGAGCCGAGAACTGCTGAGGGCCATCTTATGCCAGAGTTTTTTTGGTATGTATCCAGGTATTGTTTTGCCACCGCATCTTTTTCCAAGTGATAGCGAAGACCTTCACCTTTTTGAGAAGTGTTAGAGTCCACCAGGACTTCCTGATAATTAATAATCGCTATGCGACTGCAAGTTTCGACCGCAAAAGCAGACGTCGTTGTCAAAATGAATAGGATTACCAAAAAAAAGCGCAAAATCACCTCAAATGTTATTTTTCTGATTATAATATAGGGACATCCTATTCAAAAGGTTTTTTCATGGATTTGATTAAAGCAGGTATTGGAATTTCAAAAACGATTAGAAATGTCGGGCGATTGCAGGAAATTGTCATGGTTTTTGCACGACACGGGTTTGATGAGTTCATCACAAATAAAACTACCAATAAGATACCAAATTTTGTTTTACCTAAATCAAAAAAAAGAATTACAGAAGAACTAGCTGATAAATCAGAAAAAGACTGGAACCAGGTGGTGGGCTTTCGCCTGCGTAAGTGTTTTGAAGAACTGGGTCCGGCCTTTATCAAGTTTGGTCAGTTATTAAGTTCTCGCGATGATATTTTCCATCCATCTTTTATTGAAGAGATGAGGATGCTTCGAGATAAAGTAAAACCAGTTGAGTTTGAAGAAGTAAGATCCATCATCGAGTCTGCTATCGGAAGCAATCTTGAATCAACTTTCAAGTCGATTCAAAAAGAAGCGATTGGAACCGCATCAATTGGAGTGGTTTTTAGGGCCGTTTTATTAGATGGAACACCAGTTGTTATTAAAGTAAGACGCCCTGGAATTGAAAAAGAAATTGAAACTGATTTTTCTATTCTTATGTTTTTAGCGAATCAAGCGGAAAAAGTAAGTAAAGAGCTTCGTTATTTAGGTCTTTCTCGTATTGTGAATGATTTTGCAATCACACTTCATCGTGAACTAAATTTTCATATTGAAGCCTTAAACTGTGAGCGCTTAAGAAAGAATATTGAAAAGCACGACACTCAAAACATATATTACATTCCTCGAGTTTATAAAGAGCTTTCATCTGAAGGCGTCTTAGTTATCGAAGAGCTTATAGGTATTCCTTTCAGTAATCAGGAAGCCATCCTTGCTAAAAAAGCAGAGGTCATTCCTAAAATGGAATATGGAGTAAAACTCTTTTTAAAAACTTTTTTAAAAGATGGTTTTTTTCACGCTGATCTTCATGGTGGAAATTTCTTTTATTTAAATGATGGCAAAGTTGGATTAATTGATTTTGGTTTGATGGGGAGTCTAAGTAAGAGTGGTAGACATCATTTTATTGCGATTATTTATGCCATTATTACCTATAATTATGAAAACCTGGTTTATGAATTTTTAGATGTTGCTGAATACGATAACATTCCAGATACAGATGCTCTTATCAGAGACGTGAGAGAAGCTTTAAGTTCATATGTTGGCCTGTCGGTTAAGCAAACTAATTTTTCTGAATTGTTAGGAGTGATTTTAAACACACTTAAAAAACACCAAATGTATCTTCCAAGAGAATGGTACATAGTGTTTAGAGCGCTTATTACTCTTGATGGCGTCGGAAAGCAGTTAGGAATTGATTTAAATATCTTTGGAATTCTGGAAGAAGATATCGAAGAAATTATCGAGAGCACTTTTAGTAAGGATGAATTGCTTGAAGAGGCAGCGTGGGCTGCACGCGATTTAACCTCAACTATGCGTGTGTTACCAAGACACATCAAATGGTTCTTACGTGACTTTGCGAAAAAAGGTTATGCGATTGAAGTAAGGAATACTGGATATGAAAAAGAATTAGGAGCTGCAGTTGGTGCGCTGACATTTTTAGGTTTTGCGCTTTTGTCTTCAGTTCTCATTTTCACAGGTGTTTATTTAATTGGATCAAGAGAGATTATTAGCTGGACACAAATCCCAACAGTGAGTTGGATTATGTGGAGCTTGGGAGTCATACTGTTTTCTTCAGGAATTTCAAGCCTTCGTCGCTAAAATCGTTACTTATACACTTACATTGATCTCGCCAACTAAAAGAGTCGGTCAAAATATGACCGACTTTCCCCAGATATCAAGTTTTTCAATATCTTAGGTAGGTAAAACATGGATGTTGTTTACCCTGATCTTATAAGCCCTTAAAATATAATTACTAATTATGATCACGGGGTTCTTATGCTAAAAAGCTTAATTTTATTCACGCTCTTTTTTAATATCGCTTTTGCAAAAGATCGATTTACAGAAGCGGATAAAAAAAGATTTTTAGATGAAGTCAAACAAGAGATTGCTGAGCATAAGGTTGAAAATAAAGGACGTGTTGATCTTCAAATTATTAAACCAGGATTCTATGCTGAGCTTGAAGAGTATTTAAAACAAGAAAAATTCACACGCAATGAAATGCTGAAAATTAAACAGGATTATGAAAATCTTGCTAAGGATTCAAGCATTACTGCTGATAGAGCTGAAGAGGCCTTTTATAATTTCATTAATAAAGAGTTAGATGAAATTAATTCTAAGGCGTTAGAAAAAGTTAAAGAAGGAAATATTTGTAACAACTGGTCGTGCGAAGATAATTTAAAATGTGCACCAGATCCAGTTCAAGTAGCGATTGGTAAATTAAAAAAATCGGGAGCTGCTTGTAATGAAAGTTCAGAATGTGTTTCTAACGAATGTGTAGAGGCCACTCCTGGAAGTAAAAATAAAATTTGTGAAGATGTTTATCGCTGCTTTAGACCGTTGTCATTAGGCGAGAGCTGTATGATTAATCCTGTTTGTGGAATGGGTGCATGTCTTCCATATAACTCACTAACTTCTGGAATTGGAGAGTGTTCAACTCAAGGCCTATCTTGTAAGAAGAATAATGATTGTTGTTCAAATTCTTGCAGCAATGGAAAATGCCAAGACAACTTCATTTGTAAAGACTGTGTTTCTAAAGGTGCTAAGCCGCAAAGAGGGCAGAAATGTTGTGAAGGTCTTTATCAAAATGAAAGAGGGATTTGTGTTCCGGATGTTCCTCCTTCAGTTATCCGCCAGGTTTTCAATACTATAAGTGAAGCATTATTTTCAAGTGCAGTGGCAAGTGAAGAATCGGATGCTGCTTTTTTAAGATCAGGGGCCGTCAATGATGGGCTTGATGTAAAAAGCGGGATCATGAAAGATCAAAAAAAATATGAAACTGGTCAGGTGATTCCTACTCAAAGTGCGGCCCTTGATATGAGTGGCAATAAGCCTGTCACAAAGTTTGATAGAAAGTCTGATTTCAAGACATGCGACATTCATTTTAGAGATGACTTTTATAATGCCTTAAAACAAGACGGAGCATTCGATCTAGAAATGGCGATGCTTGGTTTTGACTTTGTTATCACTGGAAACTCTGACAATGACTATTGGACAGTCGCAGGTGTTCCCGATTCTTCAATTTATAGTCGATTAAAAAAAATTGGTGTGGCCCACAAAGCACTTCGAGCTGAAACAAATAAGAAGATTGCTGAGAGCAATAAAAGACTTACTTGTATGTGCCTAGACGTAATAGGTTACGATAAAATTGAAGATGCAAAAAAGAAGGAATTCTTTGCTAAAGAATGTACTGAATACGCAAAGTATCAGGACCCAACAACAACTTTTGATGAATTAAATGGAGACGCTTCAGGATTAAAAGCAAAAAGACTTTTAGTCACTTGGACTAATAGTATTGCAGGATTCCACACTTCATTAGCAACTGATAACAGTGCCGCCTCTGCTCAATTTCTCGATGTAGCTACATGGGCAAACAGTCCTGATGCTAGATGGTCAACAGCGACGACTCAAAATTTTGATCTCTTTAAATTTAATATTAAAAATCCCAGTGGAAGTGTGGCCGGTTTAGGTGCTCTTGTCGGAGCATTGCTGGCAGCAGGAGTGATCGCTATCCTTGGTGGTTTTGCTACAACATCTATTTTATCTGCATGGGCCGCAGCGGGAATCATTACGGCCTCGGCCGCGACGGGAGCTGGGGGATTGTGGATGATTGCTTCTTTAAAAGGAGCATGGATCACTCAAAGACCAGAAATTACCGATTACCATGTGGCCCCAAGAAGCTATAGTTGCGGTAAAAAACAAACTTGTATGGAGTACACGCGTACACTTGTTCAACCTTATAACGAAGTTTGTGGAATTCACACTTCATCAAATGCATGCTTAAAGGCCTTTGTAGTTGTAAATGAAAACATGCAACCGGGTTACATTGTTGACCCATGGATTCCGGTAGGTGTTTCAAAAGAAGCTATTCTAAAGAACCAGCCACTTTATACTGAAAAAATGGAAGCAGCTTTTAACGCTGCGAAATCGTCAATGATTTCTAAAAATCCAGGAGCATCTGGTGGTGGTGGTAAAAAAGGTGGAGGATCATTTGTTTCTGAAAGTTATCTTTCAGAAGTTTTCATCGATGCTGCTTTAGTTGGTAAGTATGTTCCAGCTCTAGGCCCTGATTTAGAAAGCACTTATTATATGGATTCAGCTCGAGTGAAGTTAATTAAAGAAGCTGCAAAAGCTTTTGCGATTTCAGAAGGAGTTTTAGAAGCAAGTGAGACTGCAAACTTGGATGCCTTTGCGGACTATGCTTATGAAAACCATTTTGTGTGGCCTAAAAAATCTCGCCCGGGTGAAATCAGTTATCCGACGGCCGGTTTACAGACATATTTGGATTTTATGACTAACGATGTTTCAGGAAACTTATCTACTGGACTTGCTGGAACAGCGAAAGTGTTTTTAAAACTTAATGAACAGTATTCAAAAGACTATCTGGATACTTTAAATCTTTATAGCAGTGCCATCAATCAGCAGGATGCAGTGAAGTCGACTTTACTTGCTAAAGAAATTGAAAAAGTAAAAAAAGAACTTGATGGTCTGATGACAATGAATGCGATGTTAACTAATAACACGCTTGATACACAGTTAAGTAAACTATCTTCAGGATTTATTGCTGACCAGGCTAAATTAGCAGGAGCAGGATCACTTACTGATTTATCATCTGAACAAAAGAGCTTCTTGAAAGCCGTAGGAGATTTGCGCTCGAGAAGAAAAACGCAACTAAAATCTCTGGCGACTTACAATAGAGCGATGGCCTCTAGTGGTGACAAAGAGCGCGCGGCTAAAATGGCAAGCGTATCAAAGGCCTTCAATGATAGATTCACGACAAAAACAGGATCATTTAGTGGATCACGTTTAGGAAAATCTTCTTCGTCATCATCTGATGCAAGTACAGCAAATACAGAAAATGATAAAAGCGAAAAGAAAACAACTCCGAGTAGTGCATATGCCAATGCTATCTATGGAATGGGTGGATCATCATACGGATCAAATTCTTCTTCGTCTGCTTCACGTTCAGGAACAACAAACAATCTTGCTGATGGAAATGGTGCTCTAGATCCAGCGGCGGCCGCAGCTGAAGCAGCAGCACGTGAAGCTGAAGCAAAACTTTTAGCTGCTATTGAAGCTAGAGATAAAGCTCAAAAGAATAAGTATGAGTCCAATGACGGACAGACATTATTTGAAAAAGTAACCAATGCCTATATCAGGAACTACGATAAGGTATTAACGAAAAGAAAAGACAAGGATGTCATTGAAGAAAAACAATAGTGATGAACTGCGACCTCGCTTAGTTAATTTAGATTTTTTACGCGGTCTCTTCATCATTCTCGCCTTAGATCAACATTTCACGTACTACATTAACATGTGGTACGTTGATTATTTCCGCGACACTATGGCCCTGACATCGACTTACGCTGTTCATTTTCCCATGATTGGAAAACAAGTTTCATCTGATTTTTTTAATCATTTATTAGCGATTATTTTTACCCCATGGGTAAGTCAGATTTATCTCACGATGGCAGCATTCAATCTCGCCAAAAAAGACCAATCAAGCTTTGGTCTTGAGATCGGAAATAAATTTAAAATCTTTGGAATGATTCTTTTATACTTTATTCTGGAGAATTTTATCGTGGCCCCCAATACAGGGCAGGCCATTTCTTTTTATCCGATAATGTTATGGATGGTAATATTAGGGTTCATCTCTCTCATCTATAGCTACGTTGGTATCCGTGGTATTCTAATTTTTACTCTTTTGGCCTTGCTACGTTTTGTTATCCCGGTTGAATACCTTTCAGACTTTTTTGAAGAGGTGATCCAAGGGCGCATCCATCCTGGTTTTGAATACGATGCTCGCTTTGAGTATTTTGTTTTATCAGGATGTTTAGGATTTATTATGGGGTATGTGCACTATCACATGCCACTTTATAAACATAAAAAAGATCTTCTTTTTGCTGGTTTTGGAGCTCTCTTAGTGCTTATTTATGTCCTTATTGGCGATACTTTTACTGTTCCTTATGATGACTTTTTTATAACCGAGCATGATCTGGCACGCACTTTTTCTGGAACTGCTTATATCATTGGGATTCAGGCCATCGTGATTTCAGCATTTTTATGGTTGGAAAAAAAGAACATTAAAATCAATATTCCTTTGGTTAATTGGGTTGGTATTTATTCGTTGATGATCTTTGCCCTTCATCGAATTCTCTTTGTGAAACTTATTGCACCAATAAGCATTATGATTGGAAGTTTAACAGGTAGAACTCTGGGAGCTTCAATCATTGAAATTTATATTTATATCTTTATGACTTTAGGGATTTGCTATTTTGTAAGCAAGTCTCCTCTGAGCGATATCGTCTTGCAAAGAAAAAAATAGGGAAACTCATGGATACGAGGTCTCAACATTTATTATTCGACGCTGTCCTGGAGCGTGATTTAACTGAGGCAGATGTAGAGTACATCAAGCAGGTTATTGAAAAAAATCTGACAGTCGTAGACCGAATTGAACATAAGTTTACTCCTCAGGGAGAAACGATCGTGTTTATTCTGTCTGAGTCACATTTTACATTACATACATACCCGGAAAATCGTTTTATTTCTCTGGATATTTACGTTTGTAATATGGAGACGAATTTAAAGAAAATTGTGAATGATATTTCAGCGGTGGTGCCGTTTGAAAAAGTCGATCAAAAGTTTCTTGCCCGTGGAGCAATTGGAACGCCCACACATTCTCAACATTTAAATCTCATTTATCTGGTCACGGTTATGACCGCCTGTTGTAGTATTCTTTACGAATTACTTCTGGCCCAGGCCTTGTCGACAACGATGGGGAATACGGCCTTAAGATATAATACGACTATCGGTCTTTATATTGCGGCGATGGGCTTTGGTGCACTTCTTTATAAGAAATTCATTAAAAGAGATATCCTTGAAGAGTTTGTAAAAATTGAATTGCTTCTTTCCATTCTGGGAGGACTTGCTCCTATCATGGCATTAGTGTTTGATTATTCATTCAATAAAATCGCAGCTTCTAGTGGCGTTTCATTCTTTTCAAATTGGATCCAGACTCCATTGTTTACGATGAATCACTTACTTATTATTGGAATTGGTTTTCTCTCAGGATTAGAACTTCCACTTCTTATTGATATGGGAAAGCGTTTTGACAGGAAAAAGGCAAGCTTCGTTTTAGCATACGATTATTTTGGTACCTTAATAGGAGCTATTTTATTTCCTATCGTGATTCTGCCAGAGCTGCATTTGTTCACAATTGGCTATGTTGTTTCAGCATTGAATATTGTCGTGGCCCTTTTTGTTATGATGAAGCTTAAAATTGAAAACAAAAAATATAAAATCATTATTTTCGTTATGCTGATTATCTGGGCGCTTGTCATTATGAATTCATCACAAATTAATGAAGGCATTATACAGAAGTTTTATTTTGGTGGTCAGATATGACAAGTAAAAAGAGTCTTATAAAACTTGAGATTTTGGCCATTACTGTAGTTCTGGCATTTTGTAGTATCGTCTATGAATTGCTGCTTGCTAATACACTGGCCATTGTTACAGGAAATTACATTTGGTGGCAGTCTCTGACGATTGGTATCTACATTGGTGGTTTAGGGTTAGGGGCTTATTTTTCTGATAAACTAAAAGACACCTACAAAAGCATTATCAATATCGAAATTGCCCTATCGTTTTTAGGTGTCGTCAGTGTTGTGTATGTTTATTTCCTGCATGGAAGTTATAAGTACATCGATAATTTGTTTTATTATACAGGAGACTTCAGGTCCGCTGTTTATTTGCAAAACCTATTTGCTCTTAAGTTTGTCTTTTTTGGAATGGTTCAGTTACTGACTTTTATGATTGGATTATTTTCTGGCTTTGAAATTCCTTTGATGGTGAGAATTGCAGAAGATCGACTAGGAGAAGCTTCTGATAATGAGTACCAGATTTTTGGGATTAACTACATCGGAACCTTAGTAGGAACGACATTTTTTGCTTATCTTCTGCTTCCTAAGCTAGATGTCATTAAAACTTCTGTTGCCGTGGCCATGTTGAATTTAGCCGTATGTGTGTACTTTATTGTGCGCTATTTGAAATTTAATAAAAAGCGCTATTACATTTCATCATGCTGTGTTTTGGTTTTTGGTCTCTTGATTGGATTCAATGAACGCACTATTACTCAAACTTATTTAAAAGTTTTTTATTATATGCCTAAAATACTTGCTCAGAACAACAAAGATCTTGAAGACCTTTATAAAAAGATTGATCGTTTACCTGATATTGAGCGATCAAAGTCTCTTTATCAGTATTTGGACATTTTTAATTATCCAACTATTGAAAAGGGTGAGTATAAAGACGCTACTATTTTAACTCTAGATACGAATTTCCAGTTTAATACAGCAACAGAGTTTTATTACCACCAGGCCTTTGCACACGCTTCAATTGCGATGAATGAAAAAGTGCCTAAGAAAGTGTTACTTTTAGGCGGGGGAGACGGACTGCTTTTAAGAGAACTTTTAAAGTATGATGAAATTGAATCTATCGACTTTATTGAACTTGATGAAAAGATGCTTGATCTGGCGAGAGGACGATTTGCTAAATTAAACCAAAATTCACTGGATAATCCGAAAGTGAAGACCCAGGTTAATGATGGTTTTTATTACTTAAGAAATACGACTAATAAATACGATGCGATCTTCATCGATTTTCCTTATCCAAATTCATATGATCTGGCGAGACTCTATAGTGTAGAGTTTTATAAATATGTAAATAAGGCCTTAAATCCGAATGGTTTTGTGATTTTAGATGCTCCATTTTTTGATAAAGAAAATGAACTCAAAGATAACATGCGTGCAAGACTTATGGTGACGACCGTTTTTAATGAAATGCATGTTTTAAATAATAGTGTCGTGGCGAGCACGTTTTACTATGCCGGCTTTAAAACCATTTTCCCATATAGAGTTGCCGATGAATCTTTCTTGTTTTTAAAAAAAGAAGCAGGAGCGATTGATTATAATTTCATGGAAAAGGCCGATCTGTCGCGACTGAGCCCCGAAACGATTGCAGAAATGCATAATATAAAGAATCAAAATTTTCCTTATGAAATTGCGGCCAGGTACATCAACTCAATTTTTAAACCGGCCGTCGTAAAGAAAAACGAATTCTAAATACTATCTGTTCCCGGGATATAAGGGGAAAGCATCAAGGATTCAAATTCCTTAAGTGGACGAGGTCCGAATAAATACTGCATGAAATCTTTGTGACTGCTTTGGTGCTCTATAGTGCCAAAGCGGAAGCTGATCAGATCTCCGGTCATCTCATACAACTCCAATTCTCCATTGCTCACACTTGCTAAAAATTCTTTAAGTATTTTGAAATTACCTAGTCTCATAAAGGCCGTAAAAAAGATGTCTTTATTAGAAGAGATACCTAACTCGCTTTCAGGAAGCCATGTTCTATATTTTTGCAAAGATTTCATCATCTGCAGGTATTGATCGGGAAGGCAGCCCACTTCATGGATAATATTAGTTAAGTCATGCCCTTTATTAACACAAAAATACTGTTCAATAGTACCACTTTCATTTTTCTTTATATATAAGTCGATAGAACTCATATCTTTTATGATCGACCATTCTTTTTCTTCTCTAATGACAGTGAAAAAGTATTTTTGGTTAAAATCTTTATATATTTTTTGAATACACTCAAATTCTCTGGCCGATAATTCTTTGAAACTTGTTTTAGTAAATCCCACAGGGCGATCGTTGGCAGCAAAAACAGCATGTCCTGTTTCAATTAATCCACCGCTAAGGTGAAAAGAGAATTTTTCATAGAGACCAGTGATCTCACTCCATAAAATAAATAATCCACAATCAGTAGCGTGAATTTGCAAAGCATGATTCATGAGGTTTTTAAATAAATCTCTTCCGCGATAATTTGCATGTGTTGCAATTCCTCCAATGAGTGCGACATTCATTGTATGGTTGTTTTTTATCATCGTGCGAGTGCACACTGCCAAATGAGAAACAACACTATTAGTTTCTTGATCTACATAGAGATAACAATTTTCAAAATTAAGTGGATCCATTAAGAGAGCAAAGTCTTTTGCGTACGAGAGAGTAGAGTTATAGTGAAACTCTTTTTCTATAAGAGTGATCACCTCTTCAAAATACTCAGGATTTTCAGATAAAGTCGTCAAAGTGAAAGAATTTTTATTCATCTGACCATTTTAACGACAAAAGATTAGGAAAATGACCAAATTTCTTTCAGTTTTTTTGTGCAACCAGATTTATCAAGTACCATTTTTTGAGTAATTACAAATACTTATTCGTTAAAAAATGTATAAAAAATAGTCACTTTTTTCTAAAGTTATTTTTAGGACGCACGATAAGTATGTCATGAAGCCGTGAGGGAACCCTCACAGATAAGACATGATGTTTTATCAGACCAGAAATCATGGAGGATATATGGGACTTCGAATTAACACGAACGTGGCGTCTTTAAACGCACAAAGGAATCTAGGTTCAACTAGAATTTCAATGAACAAGTCTTTGGAGAAACTTTCTTCAGGACAAAGAATCAACAGAGCTGGTGACGATGCTGCCGGTCTAGCGATCTCTGAAAACTTAAAAGCACAAATTAAAGGTCTAGGACAAGCTGAAAGAAATGCTGAAGACGGTATCTCTTTAGTTCAAATCGCGGAAGGGGCGCTAGGAGAAGTTTCTAACATCCTTATCAGATTAAGAGAACTAGGAGTACAAGCTGCTTCTGATACTATCGGATCTACAGAAAGAAAATTCCTTAACGTGGAATTTGAACAGTTAACTTCGGAAGTTGACCGTATCGCAAACTCAACAGAATTCAACCGCGTTCCATTACTTAACGGAACTGGTGCTGTGTTTGATATTCAAATCGGAACAAGAAACGATCCTATCTCTGACCGTTTAACGTTTGATGCTTCTTCAGCTGACGTTAACGTAGCAGCTCTAGGTCTTAACCTTGCTTCAGTATCTGATAAAATTTCAGCTCAAAACTCTCTTACTTCAATCGATCAAGCGATCATTTCAGTATCAGGGATTAGAGCGGACTTTGGTGCTCTTCAAAACAGACTTCAGTCAACAGTTAACAATATTCAAACAAGTATTGAAAACTTAGCGGCTGCAAACTCTCGAGTAAGAGACACAGACGTAGCTGCAGAAACTGCAGAATTAACTAAGCAGAACATTTTAATGCAAGCTGGTACTAGTGTGCTTTCTCAAGCTAACTCAAGTACTAACTCAGCACTAAGCTTAATTCAGGCCGCTTCTCAGAGATAATGATCGATGAGCTCCAACCTTGCCTGCAAGTTTGGTTGGAGGGCTTGAATGAACTTAATAAGGAATTAAACTTTTGAGTAGTTTTTAAGGTTTGATTTAAAACGGTTACTCGTTACTGGATACTTATAACTTAAAACATAAATATAAATTTTTCTGAACAAGAGGTTCAGAGTATTAGCAGGGAGGCTTAGCGTGACAGGAGATTAAACAATGGGATTAAGAATAAATACAAACGTGCCATCGTTATCAGCTCAGAGATCTTTAGGGATCAATACGAGAAACCTTAATGACAACTTGAGAAAGTTATCTTCAGGTGAACGTATCACTAGGTCAGGCGACGATGCAGCAGGTTTAGCGATAAGTGAAAATTTAAAAGCTCAGATCAGAGGAATGAGACAGGCCAAAAGAAATGCTGGCGATGCTGTATCTCTTCTTCAGACAGCTGAAGGTGGTATGAATGAAATCTCTAACATTATTATCAGACTTAGAGAACTTTCAGTACAGGCCGCTTCAGATACAGTCGGAGCAACTGAGCGTGGTTACTCAGACATTGAATTCCAAAATCTTAAAGAAGAGATTGACAGAATTTCAAAGTCTACAGAGTTTAACGGAATTAAGTTACTTGACGGTTCAGGTGGAAAACTTGAATTCCAGGTAGGAACGAAAAATGACCCTATTCTTGATCGTCTACAATATGACGGTTCAAGAGCGGACGCATCCCTCAAAGCACTTGGTTTGGAGATTGATGGGGTGTCGACGAAAGAAGGAGCTCAGAACGCGCTAATGAAACTTGATAATGCCCTTGTGCAAATCAACGGAACTCGCGCAAACTTTGGTGCCCTTCAGAACAGATTGCAGTCGACTCAAAATAACCTTGAGATCAGCGATGAAAACTTATCAGCTGCCAACTCAAGAATTAGAGATGTCGATGTAGCTTCTGAGACAGCTGACATGACTAAGAATAATATTCTTCTTCAGGCAGGTATTTCAGTACTATCGCAAGCGAATCAGGCTCCAAACACTGCTTTAAAACTACTCAATGGCTAATTCTTAAAAAAGTTGCTCCGAATGGAGCAACTTTTTTTTATTTCGTTTATACTTAATGAAAAGGAATTAACAATGTTTGATTTAAATAGTGCCCAGGATAAAAGAAAAACCATTTTGATTATTGGGGTCAATTCCTTTTTAGGATCGAACCTCGCTGAATTTTTTAAAAAAGATTATCGAGTAGTAGGAACTTATCATAAAAAAAATCAACAACTGCCAGGTATTCTCGCTCTTCCATGTGATGTTTTAAACAAAGATGAAGTTCAGTTAGTCTTATATGCTTTTAAGCCGGATATTGTGCTTTATTGTGTGGGTTTAACGTCATTAAAAGATTGTGCAGACATGCCTAATGCCTCTGATGCTTTAAACTCTGCAGGGCTGTTTAACGTGGCCGAAATTGCTCCAAGATACGGCTCTCGTGTTGTGTATTTTTCTTCGCAGTTTGTTTTTTCAGGCGCCAATAAAAATTACAACGAAATGGACAATGCCGATGTCGTGACGATGTATGGAAAGTCGCAGGCCTCTTCAGAGTTTTACCTGCAAAAATCGTCATTGAATTATCTTATTATAAGATGCTCTAAGCTCTATGGTAGAGGAGTGAGTCCACTTCGTGACACTTGGTTTGAATTGCTACAAAGAAATATTAAAAGCAATCAAAATGCAGCTTATGATGATTTCGTTCATCAGGGATTTGTAGATGTTTATTATCTAGGAATGGTTTTAAAGATGTGCATTGATAAAAACATTTCTAATCGTTTGGTGCATTTTTCATCACAAGACACTATGACTTATTATGAATTTGCTCGCACCTATGCAGAAGTATTTAATGAGTCCACCGGATTAATTAATAAAGGAAAATGGCATTTCCCTATTCTAAAAAGTACATCAGTGGAAAGAGTAGATGAGCATCTACACTACAGATTAGATGTTCTAAATATGGAAGGGCTTTTAAAAATTAAAATGCCAACAATCAGAGAGTCACTGGAGTTCACGCTAAAGCGCTTGAATGGAAATAAAAATCCAACGAAAGGTGTAGTAAATAAAGGGGAAGGATTATCTTTTATCTAAAAAACTATCTGGCCGAGTTAACAATAAACTCTGTTAGATAATGGCGAACCATCGCATCCAAATCCACAACTTCATTATTAAAGCGCCATGTGATCTTATTGAAAGGTCCCATGTGTGCTCTGATTTCATGAATTGTCGTTGATCCGAATTGATCATTGAAAGACAGACGAGCTCCGTAAATGTCTTTTCCATTAGCTAAGAAACCAATAGAGATAACATCGTTAGCTTTTCTGGCGAAAATTAAACGAAGAGAATTTCTAAATAACATGAAGTCGTTAACTGTGTTTGAAATTTTAAAAAGTTTAATCGCTGCGCTTGATTGATTGCGTCCGCGGTACTCATTAAATTTAGTCATGTAAGCTTCAAAGCGATCGCGAATATCATTCATCAATGCAATTGAAGACTCTTCTAAAAGTAGAGCAGGATTCAAATGGCCATTGATGTTAACAATCCCAGATTCATCCATGTTGATTTCATCCATCGCTAGATTTTCAATCCATGAGTAATTAAGTGGCTGGTATGTTTGATTATTTTCGATCATATAAAAATGATCGGTGCTAGGCGACTTACTGTCAAGAATTTTAAGACTCAAGTACTGGTAATGGTTGCGAGAATCTCGCTGTGATTTTGTTTGATAAATAAAGGGCCTAAGAGCAGGACTATTGTCGAGGTTCCGCCCATTTTTAAATAGGTGGCTGCAGTTAGTAGTCTCTTTAGGCTTCTCACTGACACAAACCTTTCGGTTGTGTATGAGCTTGCTCACCGTGACCAGGGACCGCTCCCGAATATATCTTTATAGAGGAACCAACTTAATGCCAACTCCTAGACCCACTTTCATTATACACCTCTGGTATTTAACTCTCTAGGAAAGTTTTTACCCAATTAAAGTTTTCAATTACTTAAGATAAAAAAAGCTGCAACTTTGGGGAGTTGCGTCGAAAGCTTGAGTTTTATGGTAAAATATTAGGGCAGAGCTAAAGATTTGCGTAACTGGAACCGACAAGTCTCTTGTGAGTATTTCGAATTCAGGAGAATTTATGAAGAAGCTTATGGCCTATTTAAAAGACGAGAGTGGACAGACATCGACAGAGTATATTCTGCTCGTTGCGGTTGTTGCTATGATCGTTTTTAAATTCAAGGATGTTGCCGGTCAACGTCTATCTAAGATTACCGGTGATGTATTTGATAAAGCAGACACGATGGTCGAAGGGATCGAAACAGGTAACTAACGTTTCCTAGATTCGCTCAATTCTATGATCATTCTTATCTAAGCTTCGCTTTAGATGGGCGGCATTGTTTGCCTCCTGTTGTCTCTTTCTCCTCAATCTTCAATCCTTTAATTATGAAATCAAAAAACAAAATGGGAGCTTCAGGGCAAGCTCTCATCGAGTATCTATTAATATTTTCCTTTATGACGTTCATTTCGATCTCTCTGGTAAGAGGATTGGGAAAAACGCTGATGAGTTCTGTAGGGAATATTGGCTTCGAATTAACTGAACAATTCACAGTAGGCGTATGTAAAAAACTTTGTTTTTATAGCGGCTATGTAAATGAGGGGAAGTAATGCTTCCAATTGTCGTGTATATTTTCGTTTCAATTCAATTGCTATTTGTCGCTTATATTGATTTTAAAACTCAAAAAATTGCCAATATGTGGGTGCTGATTAATTTTTTATTCTTCTGTCTTTTGTCGGCCATTTTTCCAACATTGTATATTTGGTCAGTTCAGGTTTTTATTTTTCCTCTGGCATTTTTATTCGTTGGATTTGCTCTTTATATGATGAACATTATGGGAGGAGGAGATTCCAAATACCTTTCTTCACTCTATCTTTTGGTCCCGCTTGAAATGCAGGAAAGTGTTTTTACTTACCTTTTATATGCAACAATTTTAGTAGGAAGTACGCTTCTGCTTTTTAATTTATTAAAGAACCTTGATATAATTATAATTCACTTTAAAATGAAAGATATTGCTGGGATTAAAAAAATTTTTGGAACGAAATTTACCTATGCACCGGTAATCTTCATCGCATGGATGTGGTTTGGATGGCAAAATTACAAACTCCTGTCCTTTTAAAAAACAAAAAGGGTCAGTCAGTCGTAGAATACATTCTGCTTTTAGCAGTTCTCAGTTCGATTGGGTATTCGTTCTACAATAACCGTGCATTCAAAGAATTTATCAGAGGGGATGTAGGTCTCTTTGCCAATCTTAGAAAAAGAATGGAGTACTCATATCGTTATGGAAGAGAGATGGATGGCAATGTCGACCATGCTCAAGCGATGGGGTTTGAGTATCAATCCAATAAACATGATACCTATTTTAATGCCAAAACTGGAGGCAGCCGCTTTTTTTCTGGGCTAGATCCTTATGGGCAATAATTTCAAACAAAATAAAGGGCAGTCAACGATAGAGTTCATTATGACCTTTACGGTTGCGGTTGGTTTTATTTTTCTTTTTTTAAAGATGGCCTTGAATTATACAGATGGTTTCATGGTTCATCATGCAACTTTTATGGCCTCTCGTGCTTACTTGGTTAGTGATGAGGAAAGGCAGGAAGGAAATGATGCTAGGGCGATGATTAAGGCCCGCCAGGTTTTTACCAAATACATGCCGGAAGGTTTAGT
>JBEIPV010000115.1:0-8715 GCA_040376855.1 Bacteriovorax sp. | reverse complement strand
TAAGACTTTCTCTCTTATATTCGATGGAAGCTCATGAAAAAGGTAAACAGAAAAAACTAAATCGTACTCTTCATCTGGAAATGGCAGTGACTCTGCTGGAGTTTGAACAAATTTAAAACGAGAATCGTTTAATAATCTTTTACTGGCAACATTCAAATACGGCCCTGAAACATCAGTAACCGTGTATAAACTAAAATTAAAGCTTTTTGAGAAATCCAAAGTGGCAGTACCGACACCGGCCCCTAATTCTAGAATTTTTATTGGCTTTTTATGTCCTAATTTCTCCTTAATCATCTTAATGAGCATTCTTCTCATTGGCCCGGCCGTCCCCGAGAAAAGCACTTCTACCTGGTGTTCATATAACCTGGCCGACTCCTCTGAAAAGTATCCATCAGTTTGAAAATGATAATTGCGTTTTAAGTAATCCGGAGCATCTTCAGGTTCGATATCAAAATCTTTTTTTATATTGAATTTTCTTCGACGTGAAATTTTTAAGGAATCAACTATTAAATGCGGAAGATTTTTTAGATGCTCTTTAGCGGCCTTCGGCTTAATGACTTCTATCGGATAAAACCCATCTGCTATATTTTTTGCGTCTTCTTTATGTAACTTTAAAACACCATCCTTAAGCAATTTTAAAACTTCTTTATCTTTTTCCTGAAAAGGAGGTGTAACAAATATTGAAAAACTTTTTGAGAGTACATTAAGCAATCGATACTCAAGAGAATAAAGAATCGTTTTAGATAAGTTTGAAGCGACTATAGAATGTTCAACTATTTTTTTCATGACCTCATTATAGGCCAATAGATCATCAAAATGAATGCAGTCCGGCCGATGTCTATCGGCCGGAAGCGAATCCTAACCCTTTTTGCTAAACATCACTCCAACTTGAGACCCGCCCGAGCTGATATTGACCTTTAAACTTGTATTTGTTGCACGTGATAAAAAGCCACCAACTTCGAAGTGATTGAATTTACCATGGCTCCAATCATATTGAACAAAAACACCTAGATCAGAAATCGCTCTTTTTGGATGACTTAGAAATCCATCAATCCCAATAGTATTTAAGTTCACTCGTTTTTGAATAACCCATTCATGCATTTTCTTGGCCGGAATTTTCTTAATATTTTTAACCAGCTCATCGTCCATAAAAACGTGCTCGCCACCAAATCCATCTGTGAACTTAATAACATAATCTTCCGGGTGAGCAAGGGCCGACGCTTTTGCTTCTGTCAGCATCTGAGCTGGGAGAATTGAATTTTTTAATTTATTAGATGAACCAAGCATTTTTAGTCTTAAGTGTGGATCAGCTAAAATAGGCAGAATACTCTTAGAGGCAAAAAGTCCTGTTAAAAATGGGCCGTAATGAGGAACTTGTTCCTTAATAAGCTTAGCGTAGAAATTTCTTTGATCGATGTAGTCTTCAATCGTTAAAGCAAAACTCACCATGTAACTTTCAGGCACCCATGTGTTGCCTACTTTTATTTTTCCATTTTTAATTTGGATCTTCTCTTCTCTCAAAGATGGATAGTGTTCTGTCTCAACATCCAGACCATAGTTAGCAGGTGTGATAAGCCTTAAATCGTACTTCATTTCTTTTGCACGTCTAAGCAAACACTCTTCATCCCAGTTGTAGCAGTCTGTTTGAAAACGTGCCAAACTTTTTCCAAGTCGCCTCATGTTTTTAATTTCTGCCTGTGACGTATTAAGTGAAAAATATTTTTTCTTTAAATCAGGCATTAATGAAAAAAGAGTATCTTGAATAAATGGCATCCTCGCCAATCCATCAAATCCAATTTCGTTGATCTCTAAAAGCTTTGGCGGATTCGTCACAGTGGGTTCACCAACGATGGCCATATCAAAACGTAAACTTCCCACTAACCTATCTGGTCTGTGTTTTAAGACTTTTAATTCCTTAATAAGGAAATCTCTTACCGGGCCGCTTGGAAAGATGGCCTGCACTTCTGACTCTGGTAATGTGATGAGTTTTAAAATCATCTCTGTGATTTGTTTGGCAGTCTTATTAATCACTGGAAGGTATGAACCTGGCAGAACTCTTGGGTAGATTGAGCAGTCCTGATCGAGAATATCTGAGAGACCTGAATCAGAAAAAGCATTCCACATATTCGTCTTATGATTATGCACTTCAATTTTTGACTTCATGAAATTCTTTAAATGTTTTGGAGACTCTTCATGATAGTGATCTTTAAATTTTAAAACGGGCTTCTTCAATGGACTCTCCAACGTCTGACTACATTCATCAGGAATAAAAAATTAAACTCGCATATAGTTTACCTTAAACTAAAATTTTAGAACCAAGAAAACTGCGAAAAACCTTTAATGATTAGAGACTTGGGCAGGGATCACACATTAACTCACTGAGGAATTTTTTCATGCCCTCTACCGAGCTACATAAAAATCGTGTACAACTCGGCCCATGAAAACACTAAAAATCTTATTTGTTTCGACTTTTTTAACACTCTTATCGCTGCCAGCTTTTGCTGCAACTTCGTCAAAGGAGTTATGGCTTCAGTTTACAGGAACCAACTACTGTAAGCCTGGATTTTGCGCGGAATCGATTCCACCTAAAGCACTTGAGCCTGCTTTAAACTTTTATAAAGACAACCAAAAAATCATTAATAACACTCGCTACATTGCAGTGATTGACTTCTCTCTTCACTCAACTAAAAAAAGACTATTCCTTCTGAATATTAGAAATGGTTCAGTTGAATCAATGCTTGTGACTCATGGAAAAAAATCTGAAACCTCTACTGGCGTTGCTGGAGCTTTCTCTAATATCGTAGGAAGTGAAATGAGCTCACTTGGTTTCTACATTACTGATGTTGAGCCGTACTATGGAAAACATGGTGTTTCACTAAAACTTGATGGCGTATCTGAAACTAATGATAAAGCTCGCGAAAGACTTATTGTTCTTCACGGTGCTGATTATGCGACTCAATGGTTTGCTGATCAAAAAGGCCGTCTTGGATTAAGCCAAGGATGCCCTGCAGTTGCTCCAGATAAAATTGAAGCGCTCATTAAAAGATTAAAAGGACAAGGACTTCTTTACATTCACAAGAATGCAGATCTTCTTTAATAATTCATGCGCAAAAAAGTTTTACTCTCTCTGATTGTCTTAGTTTTTCTTTCACCTGTTATAACAGTCGTTTTACTTTATCGACTGGCAATGGCCACTGAACTTCCTGGAAGACGAGGTGGCCCTCAAGATGCTTTCAGGCATACATATTCAACAGCTTTAACAGCACGATACATTTCACCAAAAGCTGTAGAGCTTGTTACTTACTTATCAGAACGCGAACACGATTCTCCTTTTGATCAAATGGACATCCATAACAATAGAATCGGAACCAACATTGGTTTGGGTGATGGCGATCTTTATGAGACAGTCTGGAAAAAGATTAAGGAAGGGCGTGTAAACTCATCAGACAAGGATGTCATCACCTGGCTTCCAGAAAATCAATGGGATCACGGTCTCTAGATAAATCTAAAAAGTTTGATTTGTCTTTTTTGCCCGGAATCACTTTTTCTTTTTGCCAACATTCTCAATTCCATGTAAATTAAAATCTCATATTAGGGAGTAGTCATCTGGATACTGAAATTCCAGAAGCTGTGTCGACATATTGGGTGAAAACCCCGGCACATCTGCAAGAGTAATCTTGTCGGCGAGACTGATACTGATGATTTTTAATAATCGTCGTGTCGTCTTGTTATCACCTAACAAAAACCTCACGGCGTAAACTACTGTAGGGGTATCATGGAAGCTTTGTTCAATTCTTTTCTTTTAGTTTTCGCAAGTGAGATGGGTGATAAAACTCAGCTGCTCGCACTATTATTGGCCACACGTTATAAAAAACCGTGGACGATCTTGCTGGGTGTTTTTATTGCGACAGTCCTCAACCATGCATTGGCCACGTGGGCAGGAGCATGGGTCTCTACCCTGGTCTCTCACCAAACTCTGATTTATATCCTCTCAGGGATCTTTTTTGTTTTCGGTTTATGGATTCTTATTCCGGATAAAGAAGAAGAGTTCAAAGAAAGAGGCCATTTTGGAGCTCTTGTAACCACTGTTATCGCTTTTTTCATTGCCGAGATGGGAGACAAGACCCAACTTGCGACAATCGCTCTGGGTGCCCGTTATCAGGCCCTGGTGTTGGTAACCATCGGTACAACTTTAGGGATGATGGGATCTAATGCACTGGCCATCTTCTTAGGTGAGCGCCTGCTTAAAAAAGTTCCAATGAAATGGGTGCGCCTAATCTCATGTGTACTTTTCATCGCATTCGGAATTGGAATTCTCATCAAGGGTTAAAGTGAGTCTGTGGTTTTCGTGAAGTAGACAAATGGAATGGATACGATCGAAAACCACATCATTCCCACGCAAATCCCGCCGGCAATGTCGGTAGGATAATGAACCCCCAGATACATTCTCGAAGTTCCCACTAAGGCCACAACCATGGTCGCAAGAGCGTAATAAAGAATTTCTAATTTGATTTCTTTAATTTCTCTGGACAATAAAAATGCCAATGAGAAATAAGCAACTGTAGCACCAAATGAATGCCCACTTGGAAATGAAGGACTTTTAACAACGGCGAGATGCTCTAAAACATCAGGGCGAACACGGTTAAAATAATTTTTCAAAAAAACCGGAATCGTAGCGGAGCCTGAAATGACAATCAAAATATAAAGCAGTCCGTTCCAGTCTCTATGAACCACAAGAAAAATCACAATTACACAGGTAAGCAAGGTAATCACACTCACCGATCCCAATGCTGTGAGATCAGTCATTGATTGAGTCAACTCGCTAGCTCTTATCCCTTGAAACTTTTTTAAAACTACTTGATCAAAAGCCAAGGTTTCTGGATTAGAGAATACATCCTCAACAATATCCCCAAATAAGATGGCCGAGATAATGAGGATCCCACCCATAATAATCATGCGAATCTGTTTCTGCGAAAGGTTTTTTATAAAGCTCATCTGAACAATTTTAGTCAATAATCACTGCTAAATCTATTGATAAAAACTAATTCACCCTTTCCTTTTATCGACTGTTTCCCAATTCATTCTAGGACCATAATGAAAGAGTGCTCACTACGCCAGGAGGTTCTCATGGTTATGGGTATTGTATATTGGACATTGATGATTGGGTTCCTGGTCGGGGCCCTGGCCAAGTTTTTCTTCCGTAGAATGCGCCAAGGTGAAGTCTTTTCAACGATGACAGCAGGTCTTATAGGTTCAGTTTTAGCTGGTTGGCTTGGTGGGCAGATCGGTTTCTATGAATTCGGCGATCAAGACGGTCTTATTGCCTCGCTGATTGGGGCCGTCATCGCCGTGGGTATTTACTGCTTATACTTCAAGAAGACCTCTAGAATCTAATGCCCTTGGCAGATAATATTTACACGCATTGAAAAAGTCACTTCGCGAGTGTCCCGCTTGCTGTTATTCTCCCTATCAAGAAAAACATTTACCGGGCAACTCATATGAAAGCAATTCTAGTGATGGGACTTTTTGTAATTTCGACTTCAGCATTCTCTGCTGTTTTTAAAAGTTACGATTCAAAAAACTCTTGCGATCTATATAGAGCTGGTACTAGTGAAGAAACAGAGCCACGCGACGGTGAAGAAGTTGTCTCAAATAAGTCTGTATACGGATTTTCTTTTACTGACTTAGAAATTGATTTCAAAAAGCGTGAAGCGAGCGTTCAAATAATGAAGATTGTAGCTTTAGGATTTAATACTTCGCTACTAGATTCAAAAGCGACAATTTCAGCTAATCACCCTGACTTCACATCATTGATTAACAGAGTTAACCGCAAAATATATTTACTTGAAACAATTTGTATTTCATCTGGGAATAAGATTGTTTATGCCAACCAGGCCGAAGAACAAAAATAAGGTTTTTATTTAAAAACTTTATTGCGTCTTAGGAAGAGTTTTACTTTTCCGTCTTCGTCTTCATCAATGAAGTCCCCGAAAACTTCTTCTAGAATGTCTTCTAGAGTAATAATCCCTATTGGATGTTCAAGAGTTCCGACAATACAAAAGTGAGCTTTCTTTTTTTGCATAGTTCTTAGAGCATCGAGAACTTTTGTTTCACTTGTTAAGGCCTGAATCGGTCTGACGAAACTCAACCAATTGTCACCAACTCCACTTTGAGAAAGATTAACAAATTCTTTTGAGTGCAGATAACCATAAACTTCATTAGCATCTAGAACTGGAATCCTCGTTCTTCTTGTTCTCATGATAAGCGCAGAGACCTCTTCTGGCTCGGCCGTTGAACTTAGGTGATCAACTTTTTCCCATGGAACCATGATGCTTCCAACATTTCTTGAATCAAGGTCTAATAAATTATGGAAGTACTGTTTGTATTCATGACGAAGGCCTTTTAAAGAAAGCTCTTCTCCATCTGAAGACTCTTCCATGTTTGGAGTTGATTTAAGTACAATCTTCATAATGAAGTCTGTTGCCTTCTCCATTGGATTCACTAATGGACCTAAAACTTTTTCTGCAATCTTAAGGGCCGGTGCAAGTCTCAGCATAATTGGAAGAGCAAATCTAATCGCCAGAGATTTTGGAACCAATTCACCGATAACAACTGAAAGAATAGTTAATGGAGCTACAACCAGTGTAATCGCAAATATGGCCGCCACTTGTTCATTAACGCCAAACCATTGCATGAATTTTGGGCCTAGAGTTTCTTCTGCGCCTGCTCCTGAAACGGCCCCAGAGATAGCGCCAACTAATGTGATACCAATTTGTACAACTGAAAGAATTCGTTCAGGCGATTTCCCCATTTCTTCGATGTACATCGCACCTCTATCGCCTGCTAAAACTTTTTTACGTAAAAGTTTATCGTCGATAGTAACGAATGCCATTTCAGCACATGAGAGGATTGCATTTAAAAAGAGACACGCGAAGACAATGAGAACAGTGATCATAATGAAAAATAGTTTACGAGGTAATCTGTGAAATGACTATAAAAAAAGGGCCCAATTCTGGGCCCTTCTCTTAATAAGTTACTTACGGGTAAGCAACTTTAGTTTAAAAAATTACTTAGAAGATAATTCAGCTACAACTCTTCTGTTGATTTGTCTTCCTTCAGCAGTTGAATTGTCTGCGATTGGATTAGCTGGTCCGTATCCTTTTGCAGATAGACGGCTTTTTGCAATTCCTTGTTTTACAAGTGCATTCATAACTGAGTTAGCACGAGCTTGAGAAAGAGCGATGTTTTTAGCTTCTGAACCAGTGTTATCTGTGTAACCTTGGATTTGAACATTTACTTCACTGTATTTCGTTAAGAACGCAGCGACTTCTTTCATGTGATCGTTGTATTTTGAAGCAAGAGTTGATTTACCGCTTGCGAACTCTACATTGATTGTCATCGTTGCTTTTTCTTCAACTGAACATCCAATAGAGTTTACTTTTGATCCTTTTGGAGTGCTTGGGCATCTGTCTTCTGGATCTTTAATACCATCATCATCTGAATCTAGTTGGCTTTCATCAACGAACGTTGCTGGCGCTGTTTTTACTTCTTCTTTAACAGGAGCTGGCTCAGCTGCTTTGTAAGAAGTGTTATTGTTGCTTCCACCGAAGTACCAAGTAAGAGCAAGTTGAGGAGTTACAATGTGTGCTCTTGAAGAAGGCATATCACCCATAAGTTTTGAAACGTATTGGTAGTCTGCTAATAGACCAACTGAAAACCACTCTGTTACACCAAACTCAACTCCAAGACGTGCTAGCCCTGAAAGTTTCATACTCTTTGGAGTAAAGTTTTTAGGTCTTGTCCCAGCAACCCCTAATCCAACAACAGGAGTAATGTCACTGCTTCCACCAAGTCTCCAAACACCAAGAAGGTTGATGTTATCAAAACGAATGTCAGTGTCTTTAAATTCAGAACGAGAAACTCCAAAATCTAAATTGAAAGATTCATTGAAGTGGTAACGTCCGTGAACGCCGTAACCAAAGTCAGCATCTGCAGCTGAGTTGAATCCATTTCCGAAAACTGGAATTGAATATCCACCAGAAATTCCAAGACCAAACTTATTAGAAAGATCGTAAGCTGAAGCTGATTGAGCGAATGCTGCTGTTAGAGCAAGTGCGGCTACCATTTTTTTGAACATTTTTTTTCTCCTTGATTAAAAAAAATTCTGATAAGATGTGTATCGCAATAAACAAATTGAGTCTATGCCAAATAGATTAATTAAGGTTAAAAAAAGGTTGTATGTTGCATTATAAGAATATGAAATCTCCCATTGGGAAAATCACTCTTGTCTCATCTGAAGATGCACTTGTCGCCTTGTATGTTAACGATGAACCAATGCCTAAAAAAGAACTCGCAAAAAAGAATGATACACATAAAATTTTAGTTCTTGCTGAACAGCAATTAAATGAATACTTCGAAGGGCGTCGTAAAAAATTCGATCTTCCACTTAACCCTGAAGGTACACCATTTCAGAACAAAGCATGGAAGGCCTTAGTCTCTATCCCCTATGGAAAAGTCTGGAGTTACGGTCAGCAAGCAGAGTCACTAAAGTCGCCTAAAGCGCAAAGAGCTGTAGGTGGGGCCAATGGAAAAAATCCCATACCCGTTATCATTCCATGCCATAGAGTGATTGGCTCTACAGGGAAATTAACAGGGTTTTCAGGTGGGATGAGTATGAAAGTGTACTTGCTTAGACTTGAAGGGCATCAGGTTGAT
>JBEIPV010000006.1:0-58163 GCA_040376855.1 Bacteriovorax sp. | reverse complement strand
AGGTTTAGAAGTGTAAGGACAATGAACAGTGCCAGTGATGGGTAGAATGCTAACCACCAAGCGATTGTGTAGTTCTTCTGCGCTTGAGAAAGAAGCTCTCCCCAGCTTGGTGTTGGAACCTGTAAACCAAACCCTAAATAATCAAGGGCAGCTAGTCCCACGATTTCAGCGGCAATAGTAAAAGGTGCAAACGTAATAATCGGAGTCAGTGAGTTTGGAAGAATGTGCTTAAAAATAATCTTAAAGTGAGAAGCACCTAAAGATTTTGCGGCCTCAACGAACTCACGGTTTCTGTTTTTTAAGAACTCACCACGCACGTAATAAGAAATACCAATCCATGCAAAAATACATGAGATCCCAATCAGCATAAATAGCGACGGCGAGAAAATAGAAATTAAAATGATAAGCAGGAAAAACTGAGGGACTGTACTTAAAACTTCAACGATACGTTGTCCGACAAAGTCGACCTTTCCACCGAAGTACCCCATTGTTCCACCCAAAAGTGTTCCAATTGCCAGTGAAATAAACCAAACGGCAACAGCATAAGAAATACTGTACTTAAAACCATACAGAAGACGAGTAAATACATCTCTTCCACGGTCATCAGTTCCCATAATATTTTGTTCACTTGGTGGTGACGGGTATGAATCTACTTTTGAATTAGACTCAAATGGATCCCATTGAACGATTGGCCAAAGAGAATAATCCCCTTTTTCCATTTTAAGTTCACGGAAATCAATTTCAAGAGAATCGGTAATTCCAAACTGCTCAGCACTGTATTCTTTGAACATCGGGAAGTAGCTTACTCCATGGTATTTCACATAAAGAGGCTTGCTGTTAGCGATAAAAGGCGAAAGAAATGTCGCCAGGATTAAAAGAAAAAGGATCACTGTCGAATAAACTGCAGTTTTACTTTTTCTAAAAATTTTCCAGCGCTTACGGCTTAACTCATTTTTTAAAAATCTATCAATCATTTGTAATCAATCCTTGGGTCAACTGCAACGTAAGCAAGATCGCTCAGTAAATTTCCAATCAGCATCAGTACACTTTGAATAAAAATCAGCCCCATGATGACGTTGTAGTCCCTTTGAAGAATTGATTTATAACTTAGCAGACCGATACCATCTAATTGAAAAATACTTTCAAGCAGAAGAGATCCAGCAAAGAATACTGAAAGAAATCCACCGATACCTGTCACAATTGGAATAAGAGCGTTTCTTAAAGCGTGCTTCAAGTACACCATTTTTTCCGGAACACCCTTAGCTCTTGCCGTACGAATATAATCTCTTTTGATTTCATCCAGCAGAGAGTTTTTCATAAGCATCGTTAAGACGGTGAACGATCCAATCATGTAACAAATTAACGGAAGGATAAAGTGGTGAACGCGATCAACGATCTTGCCCCACAATGTCAGGTCGTAATAGTTGTCTGAGTATAACTCTCCCATCGGAAACCAGTTGTAGAAACTACCACCGGCGAAATAAACGATGAGGAGAATGGCGAGCATGAATCCTGGAATCGAGTAAAATACGAAAAGCAGGAAGCTTGTGATGTAGTCAAAAGTAGATCCGTGTTTCACGGCCTTCAGTACTCCAAGCACAATACACACCAGATAAGACATGATTAATGAAACCACACCAAACTGAATAGAGACCGGGAACTTACTCGAGATAACATCAATAACTGGTTCTTCGTAAGTAAAACTCTCACCAAAATCAAGGCGTGCGATATTTTTCAGCCAGATCCAGTAACGGACATGAACCGGTTTATCGAAACCATATTGCTTTTTAAGAGCTTCAATAACTTCTTCAGAAACACCACTACTCTTATCAGAGCCATGGCCTCCGCCACCTTCGTGACCCATTCCACCGAACTTCATTTGCTGAATTCGCTGCTCGATCGGGCTACCAGGAGCAAGGTTAATGATGACAAAAGTTACGATCGTGACCCCAAGCAAAGTTGGGATCATGATCAACAATCTTTTTAAAATATAAGTAAACAAACGAAAACCTCTTAATTATTTAGAAATCCACCAGTAATCAGAACCAATAGAGTAAGTGTATGTATCTTTTTCTCTACCCATACGATCTGAATGTGCATAGAACTTGAACTTTCCGTTAAATAAGAAAATATATGGAACGTCTGCTGCAATCGTTCTGTAAACTTCGCGAAGTTTAGTTACGCGTGCTTTTTTATCCATAAGAAGACGAGACTCATCAATTAGCTTATCCACTTTTGGATTAGAGTATTGAACGAAGTTTGACCCCTGGTTTTTGATTGAATCTGAGTGCCAGATTTGTTTTGGATCCCAATCAAGGTCTCCACCACCCCATGCAAGACGAACAGCTTCGAATTTTCTTTCATCAAGAAGTTTAATGAAGGCGTTCCACTCAATAACTTTTACCTGAACATCAACACCAGCTTTTTTAGCATCTTCCTGGAACGTCGTTAAGAATTTTACGAAGTCTGGAAGTGGCTCAAGAATTGTGAATGATAGTTTTACTTTTTTACCATCGATCATTTTATCAAGGATCTTATCCCCGTCTGTATCTTTCCATCCGTCATCAGTTAATTTCTTAAGTGCTGCTTTTGGATCAAATGCAATCGCCTTTACTGATGGATCAGCGTAGTCAGATTGTTGGTACAGAGGACCTGTTGCTGGTAATGACATATCAAAAAGAAGTTTTTTGATCATCTTCTCTCTGTCGAAAAGACTTACGATCGCTTCTCTTGTTTTAACTGATTTGAAAATCGGGTTTGTCAGGTTGAACCCAACAAAAGCGTATCCAGAAACTTGTTTGTTTTGAGTCTTAACTTTATGAACTGATTTTCCCCATTTTGGTCCAACAGCTTTTTGTACGTACTCTTCTGGCTGTAATGCTAAATAATCAATATCTCCGTTTTCAATTGAACGAATTGAAATCGTAGAGTCTTGAATAAATCTCATCGTGATTGTCTGGAAGTTATGCATCCCTTTCATGTTAGGAGCCGTTCTTCCCCACCAGTTTGGATTAGAAGTCAGAACAATTCTCTTTGAACGGTCGAATTCTTTTAACATGTACGGGCCAGTCCCAACTAATGTTCTGTTAAGAATTTTTTCCTGCTCTTTAGAAGGATTTTCATAAAGGTGCTTTGGAACAACTGTCAGTCCAGCAGCAACTGTGAAGTTGTTGAAGTATGGAGTTCCAACATGGAACTTAATTTTATTTGTCCCTACTACTTCTACTGATTTAATGTTTTCGTAGTATGACTTTAAGTGAGCTGTTTTATATTTATCTTTTGGATCCATGATCGCATCGAAAGAAAACTTAACATCTGCAACAGTAAGTGGTTTTCCATCATGCCATTTCACACCATCTCTCAGTGTGAACTCAAAAGTTTTTCCGTCCTTAGAAATCGACCATTCTTTTGCAAGAGCTGGTTCCCATTCTCTCGTGTCTGGATTTCTTGTAAGAAGACCTTCAAGAATCATCGACTGAACTTCAGTAGCGTAAGCATCTGAAGACGACAAAGCGTTTAGAGTTGTAGGTGCTTGACCCAGGTTGATTTTAAACTCTCCACCAAATGGAGCTTTTGGGTTTCCAACTGCCATGGCCGCATTCATAGCACCAAGCAAAATTGAAAGAGTAATGATACACTTTTTCATAGTATTTCCCGCCTTTTAAAAAATTAATACAGCTTAGAATAGAAGTACCCTGAGTTCAATTATTTTTTGAAGTACAGGTTAGAGTCGAGCGACCATCTATCGAGAGTAAGGTTTTCGTCTTTTAGTTTATATTGTTCCAACTTCTGATCAATCTCATCACGACGGCGTTCTAAATCTTTATAAGACCTTAGAGAGAATGTTTTATCCTCGTCCAAAGCATGGACCTCTTTTTGCCATTCCTGCTCTAGTTTGTCGCGGAGTGTCTGATAACGTGCATTGATCGCACCAACCCTGTCCATATGGGCCTGGATCTCCTTATTTCGAAGCTCCATCTGACCTTGAACCGCCATGCGTTTTTTAATAAGTATGCCTACCACTTCACGGCCCATCTTCACATTGTTTAGAAGGTCTTCACTGAAGAATTTGAAATAGGCACCTGTGGTGAAATAAAGACTACGCTCACAGAACTTCATATCCGGAACTTTTAATAAAATATAATCGGCCGTTCTGCCGATGACATAACTTTTGCATTTTTTGGTGTCGTTCTTCTCATCCCAGAATTCAATTTTATCTTTAACGTTGATGTACTTAACGTTATCAAAATCTACTTTCACGCGAACAACTGAAATGTCTAAATTGATTTTTGAAATGCGGCCGGAAAAAAATCCATCTTCTGATAGACCAGCTTGTACGCTGGTTGAGAATAACCAGGCAGCTAGTGGCAGGATTTTGAAAATAGTTTTCATAATCCTATTATCAGGAGTCTTTGGATTTTCGTCTATGCGGAAAATTTTATACTTGAGTGTCTTACTTAAGTTTCAACAGAAAGTAGTTAGACTGATCTTCTGCTTGATAAAGTAGAACTTCGTATTGTCCTAGAGAGGCCATGACGTCTTTTAACTGATGAGAGTCTTTTAAAACAACCAGGCTATTTTTATTTTTCAGAGTTTTTAAGACTTCGCGGTCGCGGTTAAGGTCATCACTGAAAACGATATTTGTTTTCTCACCTAGTTTCTTTGATGTCTTCAATCCCTTAGTCGCCAGAAGCGATGTTGAAAACTCATCCATCTTACCAGTTGAGAAATATGAAAGGTCAGTATTTTCCGGCATGTGGTTTAGAACTTCATTCCAGAACAATGTCGTTGAATCTTTTCTGTCAGTCGCAGAGTCAGTACTCTTCGTGCTTCGAGAGTTTTTTACTCCCGATAAAGCTTCATACCTTCCTGCTGGAATTGCCTTTCTCGTTTGCGATGAAAGTGCAAAAGGAATAGATAGTACGAAAAAAAATGCGATGATGTTAATTGTCTGTTTCATGTTTTTGTTCTTTTAGTAGCCCCATTTCTACATCGATATATAAATTAAGTGTCTCAAAAAGTTTTTCCAGTTCACGAGTATAAGAACGTACTTTATCTTCCATTCGGTTAGGCATGTCCTGAGTGTGATTTAAGTACCAGCGCATTTCATCTACCAGAGTGTAAAACTGATCCAGCCCTGCGATAACTTCCTGGCCACACAACATCAGGTCTCTAATCGTTGTTGTTTCATAACGATTATTAAACACAGCTGGAAAATGGTCTCTGGAGCGCTTAAGTGAAAACTCGTACATGTATTCTGGAGATCTGTATTTGATTCGCTCAAATAGTCTTTTGGCATCAAGCTTTAGAAGCATGAGCATACGTTGCGTTTCTTCACTTATTTTTATCTTCATAGAACTCTATTTTAATTCTTAGTTTGAATTTGTCATAGACGGTAATTTCGATCTTTTCCCACCTGGCCATTCCACCAGTGGAGCCGCATTCCTATCTTTGAAAAATTCTACCGCCACCGTCATTGCCACTTGCTTAACATTTAGTGGAAGTTGGAAATAACGATAAACATTCTTCTGTTCAAACTTCAGAGCATTTTCTACTTCTGAAAACGAACTCACATCATAGACCATAACTTTACCAGAGGCCATGGCACTATCAAGATAATTCTTACGAATTTCTTTGAACGCATATGCCGAAGAAAAATCATTTCTCACGACGATAACGTGATGTTTTTTTCCTTTGTCCATACCTTGAAGATCATGAGCTTCAATCGGTAATAAGCTTATACTAATCTTACCCAGTACTTCTGCTAATGCATAAAAAGTGTGGTCAAGCTCAGGTTTGGTTTGAAGATAAAAAATGTAATTAATTGTGGGATTGTTATTTTCATTCATGCCAAATTTATCGGCATTCCCCAATAAAAAAATTACTTAATTTTAATACTTGACCAAGACTGCCTGACGTCTGTTTTTTTCCATTTTCCCAATCATTGCGATCAACATTAATCCTATGATCAGCGATCCTAAAAAGTTTGACATTGCCCCACCCGATCCATTTGAATTTTTTGAGATATCCTCAATTGAACCACAGGCCGCAACCTTTTTTTCCGAGCTTGCCAGAGGAGAAATGTAACCTGTTGCTTGTCTATTAAGTGTTTCGTCGACCAAAGCATTCATCCCTTGGATGTCGTCAGATTGCAGATTCATCACCGACCCAAGACTTGGCGCCATGATGGCATTTGTCTGTTCTGAGTGATCGAGTCCAATCGTATGACCGATTTCATGCAGGATCGTTGTTCTCAGGGTATTACCCCAGTTCTGGCGAAGAGACGCCATACTTCCGTTTAGGATAATAACTGTCGATTGAAAAAACGTTCCTTGGTTGTACCTGATCGTAATCGCCAAAGTTCTTGAAGGGTCATACCCAGTCTCTGCTCCGAAATTATCTGACCAGCGGATATAGTTTCCTGAATAACTTGATGTATTTTGAACAGCGCTCATCTGCCAAATATCTTTACCAACAGCATTCTCCCATTCAGCAACGGCCTGGTTGGCAAGTGATTCAAGCATCGCTGAATCACTTTGAACGGCAGCAAACTTATTCATCTTTATGGGGAAACTTCCCCAATAAAAACCATTTCTGAAGTCTGATGTAAATGTATAGGCATGCACGTTAGTGCAAAAAATTGTGACAAAGAAAATGGCCATTAGCGAGAGGGGGGAAATACTAATGGCCAATTTTTTCGTGTGCTTCATTTTACGTCCTTGTAAAAATATTCACTATTAACTTCTTTCCATCCTTGGAAAGATTGAGAGAACTCTAATTATATTTTTGAAAATGCAGTGGCCGAACATAACCAGGCGTCGTTGGCTTCAACTGTGTAGATCTCTCCACTCTTAAATTGAACCGGACCGTCTTTAGCAACTTGCATTTTCTTTGAGATAATACTGTCGCCTTTCAATGTTTGGATAATTTGAAAATCAACTTCGACTTTCGGGACTAATGCTTTGGAATCGACTTCTTCTACATTAGTTACAGTGGCAATATACTTTTCAGGACAAGCTAGGTTGAAAGCCGACATTGATTGTGCTTCCTGCACAGTCATTGAAATTGCTAAACCAAAAATAATGACCTTCCCTAGTCTAGTAATTTGCTTCATCCTAAAGCTCCTATTAAATATTCTTCCTTGAGGGTTCTGTATAACAGAGGAAATCTTCCTGATCTCCTACTTAGATACATTGCACTCTTAATGCCAAATCATATTAAGACCGCCAAAATTGTAACACCTTGATAGCCAGAATCAATCCCTCACCTCTAGTGACGAAAGGACACTTAAACCAACCTTTTAGGTGTCAAAAGAAAATGTCAGATTCAAATTTTTGACCTCATTACTTTTTTACATGGGGATAGGATCATTATACGACTAATAAAAGACTAAAGTTTGTAGAACCAATAACCGACCAATGTAGTATGAGAATACTACTTTATACGGCCCTGGTTGCATTCCTAACTTCATCTTTTGTTCCGGCAATGTCGGCTGAGTATGTAGATGGAATTGGTTTATTCACTAAAGAAGAGTTTCTACTCAAGCCTATTAAAGAGGCCACTGAAATCATGGAGCAATTCCAAAAAGAGACTCCAGATAAAAACGTCATTATATACGTTCACGGACGTGGTAAAAAAACGAGTGAAGAATGGAGCAATCTGGCCTTCATGGAAAAAGCATTTAATGCCAGAATTCTTATGTTCCACTGGCAGTCATGGGGTGGCTCTGCTGTTGTTAGACCAACAGAAGCCGCTGCTGAAGCAGCAAGTGATCTCTCTGAAGTTTTTAAACAGATCAAGGCCTATAAAGAATCTAACCCTGAAATCTTTGCCAACAAGAAGATCACTTTCCTTGCACATAGTATGGGGAATGTTGTTTTCAGAGACTATATGGAGAAGTTCTATAAAGGTGATTTAAATGACCTAAATGGAAAGCCACTATTTGATTCATTTGTTTCAACGGGGGCTGACGTAGGGCTCACAGATCATAAAGAATGGCTCTCTAGAGTAGACTTCGCCCAAAAGAAATTTGTCACAATCAACAATCGCGATATCGTCTTGACTCTATCTTATATGCTGGACTTAAAAGCGATGAGACCAAAGTTTTATAAGTTAGGTCTTGGTTTTCGCAACCTTCGTATTACTAAAAAAATGATTGCTGATCTTACTGTGCCAGATGCAGTTTATATTGATTTATCAAAATCTTTAAGAAGTGATCACCGCTACTTTGAGCCAGAAACAGAATTATTGACCTCAGTTTTCAAACCACTTTTAAATGGTGAAGACTTCGATCCAGAATCCTTAGGTGTAAAATATCAACACTTTAATGGGAATATGTTTTATATCAACGACTAACCTAGTAAGCTGTCTTTTTATAGATCGTCTTAGTCGTCGTTAAAACTTTATCGTACCAGTTATAGATAGTGCCTAGCTCTTGAAGATCACCAGCAGCTGTCGACGTATATTTATTTACGGCCCTAACTGGAAGTAAGATCTTTGGAATCCCTGGGTCTCTTTTGTAAGTTACCTTTGCTTCGAGTACAAGAATATTGCCTTCGAAAATTCCTCTGCCAAAGGCCGTCACATCATTGTCGTCCTGGACAACTGTAAAAACGTTATCTAATAACAATGTGTGAGTTAAGGGACGAGATAAGACAGACACTTCCTCGCAACCCTTCTGAGCAAGCACGACACTCTCTCCATTTTTATCCTGGTAAGTTCCACTTAAATCAGGGCATGCAAAGGCCTGAGCAGATATCATTGCTCCGATAATCAATACTAATTTTTTCATTATTTCACTCTTCTGAAAGTTACGTATTCAGTTCCAAGAACGGAACCATCTTCCTTGAATGGAACGATTTTTTCTACGAGGTTGTTAAATTTATCAATTCTATAAGATGTTAACCAGCGAACAGGAAGATCGAAATCATTATGCCCACCCCAATCCATGCGGATGTCTACGATCAATTCTTCTGCAGTATAAGAAACTTTCGCGTAAGCAGTGGCGCTGCCTTCACTCTCCAGGACTCTTTCAACATTATCAGCATAAAGAGTTGTTGAACCATTTTCATCAGACCACGTTGTATCTGTACAACCATTTTGAACAATCGTACGTACAACTTCTTCTTCAGCATCATTAAATCTTCCTTCTAAGTTCGGGCAAGCGAATGCACCTACTGAAAAAACTAAGACAATAAATGTGAAGACCAATTTCATGACTACTCCAATACTTTTAAACGCATCTCTTTTTGAAACGAATTTAGGCTAATCGATGCAATCTCAATTAGACAGTAAAAGATAGCTACACATGAAACTGAAGCTAAAATTAATTCCATAGATCAACTCCTTGACGCTGCGTACACATTCTTTGCGTACCATTCTATGAAGTATTTATTAATGGTTCATTAAACATTTCTTGAAAGAGCGTGACAACAAAAAGGGCCCAGAAAGGGCCCTTTGTAAGAGAAAGATAATTTTTTTATAATTTTTGCAACAATTCGCAATACGTATTAACGATTAAACTCTGGGATGCGTCGTCGTTGCGCTCCCAATCACAGTCCCTGCCGAGTTGAAAATAAAAATCACACTAACTAAATTTCCCTTGGCATCTTTGCTGTAAATAATTTTTGAAGTCCTAGGAATTGCTTCTTCAGGAACATCATCTGGAAATGGTTGTTTGTATTCCATCTTGCTATCAAATACGATCGTCATTCCTACAAAGTTTGCAGCGGTGTAAACTTTCACCTCTTCATCTTCGTCGCTTAATCTATATTTACCATCAACAATGAAGGTGCTTCTTTCGCCATCATCTTCAATATAAGTCACACTCGAACAACCCGATTGCTCAATCGTGTACACTTCCAATTCTTCATCTCTATATCTACCAGAGAAATCAGTGCAGGCAATGGCAGCAGTGGCGAACATTGAAATACATAAGGCCAATAAAAATTTCATAAATCCTCCATAGATTTTTAATCGTTGAGGAATTTAAGCATTAAGCAAAAATTACTGTAAATAAGACGAGGATGAAATTGAGGTAAAAAAAAGGGGACCATTTCTGGTCCCCTTTATACGAATGCTTGAATTTTATTCTGCGAACGTGTGAGCTAAAAAATTGCGTCAGCAATTTTTTACATCATACCACCCATTCCGCCCATTCCACCCATTCCTGCGCCACCCATTGCTGGAGCGTCAGACTTGATGTCAGCGATCATCGTTTCAGTTGTAAGCATTAAGCCAGCAACTGAAGATGCGTTTTGAAGTGCTGAACGAACAACTTTAGTTGGATCGATAATACCAGCAGCAACAAGGTTTTCGAATTTTTCATCGCGAGCATTGAAACCAAAGTTTGCATCTTTGTTAGACTTAACTTCGTTAACAACTACTGATCCTTCAAGACCTGCGTTTGTAGCAATTTGTCTTAGAGGTTCTTCGATTGCTCTTCTAATGATTCTAATACCGAAGTTTTCTTCTTCGTTACGTCCTTTAAGGTCGTTTAGAACAGATGAAGCGTGAAGTAGAGCTGATCCACCACCAACAACGATTCCTTCTTCAACAGCAGCGCGAGTTGCATGTAATGCATCTTCAACTCTGTCTTTCTTTTCTTTCATAGCAGTTTCAGTAGGCGCTCCAACTTTAATAACCGCAACACCACCATCAATTTTTGCTAATCTTTCTTTTAGTTTTTCTTTGTCGTAGTCAGAAGTTGTTTCAGCGATTTGTGCTTTAATAGCTCCAACTCTAGCTTGAACGTCAACTTTGTTTCCGTTTCCATCAACAATAGTTGTGTTTTCTTTGTCGATTGTTACGCGTTTTGCAGATCCAAGAACTTCAACTCCAGAAGTCTCAAGAGACATTCCTAATTCTTCAGAAATAACAGTTGCACCAGTTAATGTTGCAATGTCTTTTAGCATTTCTTTTCTTCTGTCACCGAATCCAGGAGCTTTTACAGCAGCTACCTGAAGAGTTCCACGAAGCTTGTTAACAACAAGAGTTGTTAGTGCTTCACCATCGATGTCTTCAGCGATGATTAGAAGTTGTCTTCCTGATTGAACAGTTTTCTCTAGAAGAGGAAGAAGTTCTTTCATTGAAGAGATTTTTTTATCTGTGATTAGAATGTTGCAGTTATCAAAAGCAACTTCCATTTTTTCTGGATTGTTTACGAAGTATGGAGATAGGTATCCACGGTCGAATTGCATCCCTTTTACTACAGTAAGTTCTGTTTCAGCAGTTTTTGATTCTTCGATTGTGATAACACCGTTGTTTCCAACTTTTGACATTGCTTCAGCAAGAAGTTTCCCAATTTCAACATCGTTGTTTCCTGAGATTGTTCCAACTTGAGCGATCTCTTCAGAAGTCTTAACTTCTTTAGACATTTCTTTTAATTTTGAAACTACAGCGTTAACCGCAAGATCGATCCCGCGCTTAAGGTCCATTGGATTGTGACCAGCAGAAACAAGTTTAACACCTTCTTTGTAGATTGCTTGCGCAAGTACAGTTGCAGTTGTTGTTCCGTCTCCAGCATCTTCGTTAGTTTTTTGCGCAACTTCTTTTACCATTTGCGCGCCCATATTTTCGAAGTTGTTTTCTAGTTCGATTTCTTTAGCAACCGTCACACCGTCTTTTGTAATGTGAGGAGCACCGAAAGATTTTTGAATAACAACGTTACGACCTTTTGGCCCTAGTGTTACTTTTACAGCGTTCGCTAGAGCGTTTACACCGTTTAGAATCAGAGTTCTTGCGTCTTCTGAGTATTTTAATTCCTTAGCCATTTGTATCTCCTAGTAAATTTTTTTGTTTAAATTAGTGAAGGATTCCAAGAATTTCGTCTTCTTTCATAACAAGAACGTCTTTCCCTTCAACTTTAACTGTAGTTCCTGAGTATTTTCCGAAAAGAACAGTGTCACCAACCTTAACATCAAGGCTTCTTAGCGAGCCATCAGTAAGTCTATATCCAGTTCCCACTGCAAGGATTTTTCCTTGAGATGGCTTTTCTGTGTGATTATCAGGAATGATAATTCCACCAGCAGTTTTTGTTTCTTCATCTAGACGCTGAACGACAACGCGGTCTTGTAATGGCTTTAATTGCATAAACTTCCTCCAATAAAATGTACCTACACAATGTGGTGTCGGACCTCGTTAGTGTCAAGGGCGGGTACCAAAATATTTTTACAAGATACCGACACAGATCGTTATTTTTGCTTTTTAGACCAGATTGGAGCACTATTTTTTTATATTCATTTTAAATAAAAAGGAGAGCTTAAATGGTCCAAATGACAGGAGTATACGAAGGAGATAAGCATTGTGAAATCAAACACGGTCCTTCATCAAATATTATCCATACAGACGCCCCCAAAGACAACAATGGCCGCGGAGAGGCCTTCTCGCCTACCGACCTAGTTGGAGCGGCATTAGGAAGTTGCATTATAACTACAATGGCAATTTATGCTGAAAAAAATGGCCTTAATATCAAAGGATCACGCTTTGAAGTCGTAAAAAAAATGAATCTTTCGCCAAGAAGAATAAACGAGCTTTCTGTACACATCGTATTGCCCTCAACTCTTTCAACTGAGAACCGAGCAACCCTAGAAGAAATCGCCTACAACTGTCCAGTTACTAAAAGTCTTCATCCAGACGTCAAAATCCCGATGCATTTTGAGTACACAATCGAACTTAGTTGAGACAACTTAAACTACTAACTTATCGCACAGAAGGGATTTATTATAAATAACAATGGATAAATGTATGAAATTAAATTTATTTTTGCTTAGTGGCCTGGCCTTTTTCCTTACCTCAAATGCAAACTCTTCAACTGAAGACATCTTACCCTATATTCGCAACTCTCGTAATTATGAAGTGAATAAAGAGATTTCACCATGTGCAGACTTTTACAACTATGCTTGTTCTAAAGTTATCAATGATTTTAAATTGCCTGAAAATAGACCTGCTTACATATTCGCTTTTAGCGACTCTGCAGAAAGCCTATTAACGTATAAAAAAAATTACTTCAAGAAGCTTGCAACAATTAACCCTGAAAATAAAAAAGAAAAACTTTTAAAAGACATTTATGTGGCCTGTATGAACCCTGATGCATCCAAGGCGGACGAATTAGTTTTTTTAAATAAAGTGAAAAATGAATTAGAAAAACTTTCTACAAAAGAAGAGTTACTTAAATTCTTAGCTTATAAAAATATTTCAGAACAGACTAGTTTCTTTCATACTGAGGTTATTAGAAATCAAGATGATTCTTTTTATACCGACGTAGTTATTTTACCAACACTAATGAGTTTTCCTGAAAGAAGTTATTATGATAACAAAGACCTGCAAAAAGAATACGAAGAAATATTAGCTGATCTTTTTTCAATTATTGGAAGGAAAGACCCTAAAGCTTCAGCAAAATTCGTCTTCCAATTTGAAAAAGAATTTGCGCAAGTATTCCCTACACCACTTGAGATCAGAACTGTTTTAAGTCAAAAGACAAAAATTTCAAAATTGGATCTTTTAAAATATAAAAATTTAAAACTTGATAACTTATTACAGTCAATTCCAAACAAAACTTTAATTAGAAACATAGCTCCAAAAACTTACAGTTTTATAGATGAAAAACTTGCATCTTTAAGCGTTGATGAAATTAAAGATATCTATTTCGCTCTCAACATAAAAGATATACTGGATGACTCTTATCCTGAATATTTTAAAAAATATTACACATTTCAAGCTAAATATTTTGGGTTATCAAAAGAAAGACCTGACAGAGAAGAGCGCTGTACAAATCTAGTCATGGGAAGTTTTCCTATGGAACTAGATTATATTTTGACACCTAAAATTTTTCCTGATTTTCCGCGTGAAAGAGTTATTAAAATGGCCAATTCCGTACGTGCCCAAATTGTTAAAACGTTAAAAGAAAATAAGTGGCTATCTAAAAAAGGGAAAATGGGTGCTATTAAAAAAATGCAATCAGCTCCTTTATATTTGGTCTCACCTGAAAATGATGTCCAATGGAACTTTAAGCCTGAGATAAAATATTCTGCAACAACTCCAGTTCAGAACATCTTAAATTTAAAACTTGCTATAACTAATCAAAATATTAATGAGCTTGGAAAAAAACTTCCCAAAGATCGCTGGGAAATAGGACCATTAGAAGTAAATGCTTACTATCAACCCTCATTTAATCAATTCGTTTTACCTGTAGCTATTTTACAGAAACCGATGTTCGACAAGGATCAATCTGATCTACAAAACATCGCTGCAATCGGATCAGTTATTGGACACGAACTTGGACATGGAATTGATGACAATGGAAGACGATATGACTATCAAGGAAAGTTACATGACTGGGTTACTCCAAAAGATATTGAAAACCTAAAAAAGCACACGACTCCATTGATTGATCAATTTAATAAAATAGGTCACAACGGAGCTTTAACATTAGGTGAAAACATTGGAGATCTTGTAGGTTTAACGAACTCATTTAGAATTGCATTTCCTGATTACAAAGTTGGAAAATATAAGCAAGAGCAATTGCAAGATTTCTTCTTACAATACGCAAGAATGTGGTGTGAAGTGCAAACCGATAGTTTTAAAGAAAAAAGACTAAAGACTGATCCCCATTCTTTAGGTTTCGCTAGAACCAATGAACAATTGAAACAACAAATTGGTTTCAGAGAGGCTTATAGTTGTAAAAAAGGCGATCCAATGTTTCTTGATGAAGATAAGTTAATTTCGATTTGGTAATAATTAAAAACATTCCTTGTACTCTTTTAACTCTAATGGGTACAAGGAATATACAACTTTTATAGCTATTTTAAATCAAACCAATTAATCCCAATCCCCATATCAACTTTAAGCGGTACTCTCAGATCGACAACATTTTCCATTCCTGCACGTACCAGCTCTTTCATCACAGCTAATTCTTCTTCGACAACTTCAAAGATAAGTTCATCGTGTACCTGAAGAAGCATTTTTGATTTCAGATTCTTCTCAGTCATCTGACGGTCGATATTAATCATTGCAATCTTAATGATATCAGCTGCAGTACCTTGAATAGGACTGTTTATCGCCATTCTTTCGGCCTGAGCTTTTATTGTTCTATTTTGTGAATGAATATCAGGAAGAAATCTTTTTCTTCCGTGATAAGTTTCAGCATAACCAGTTTGCTCAGCTTTATCTTTCAATGTATCCAAGAAGGTTTTAATTGAGCTAAAACGCGCGAAGTATTTATCGATATATTGTTTTGCCTCAGTTCTTGAAATCTTTAATGTCGAAGCAAGTCCGAATGAAGACTGTCCGTACATAAGTCCAAAGTTAACTGTTTTTGCCATAGATCTTTCATGACTCGTAACTTGAGTCACTGGAATGTCCAACACTTCAGAAGCTGTCTGAGTGTGAATATCGATATTATCCTGAAACGATTTTAGCATCGTTGGATCTTCAGAAAAATGGGCAAGAAGGCGAAGTTCAACTTGTGAATAATCGGCAGAAAGTAAAATCTTTCCCGGTTTTGCAATAAAGGCCTTTCTGACTTTTTCACCCATTGGACTTCTAACTGGAATGTTTTGAAGGTTCGGATTTGTTGAAGAAAGTCTTCCCGTTTGCGCCACTGTTAAATTGAAATTAGTGTGAATTCTTTTTGTTTCAGGATTTACCATTTCAGGTAGGGCCTTAACATAAGTTGAAAGAATTTTTCCGTATTCACGATGAGTCAGTAGAAGCCCTGGAACTTCACTTAGATTCATCCCGTCCAATTCTTCTAAAACTTCAGCATCAGTTGAATAACCTGTTTTTGTTTTTTTAACTGGAGGAAGTTGTAATTTTTCAAATAAAAGAACCCCTACTTGTTTTGGTGAATTCAGATTGATCTCTGTTTCAGCAATACGGAAGATCTCTTTTTCGATTCTTTCAATTTCGTTTGTTAATTCAACTTCAAACTCACGAAGGTAGTTGGCATTAAGAGAAATCCCCTCTTTTTCCATCTTCGCTAAAACGGGGATGATGTTTAAATCAATCGTGTTATAAATATCTAAAACTTTCAATGTTTCCATCTTCTCTTTTAGAATTTTTGCAATCACTAAAAGGGCGTAAGCACGCTCTCCATTGGCCTGATTTTCATCTTCACCAGTTTCCATATGAAGGTATTCTTTCATCATGACATCAAGGTCATGGCGAGAAACGGAATCGGTATTAAAGTGAGCAAGGCCCACGTCGAATTTTTTAGCCGTAAATCCAATACTATTAACAAGTGAATAAACATAATCGCGTTTTAAACTCTCTCCTACGATTTCCACTTCAGAGTCATTCCACAATCTCTTTAAAGCGCTTTCAACTAAGTTACTCTCAACTGTATAAGCGTGAGTGTCGTTGTAAGCAAAATAAATGCGCGTGATTTTTCTGGCATAGATATCGTCAGAGTCATAACAGTTATGAAGCGAGACTTGTTTTGTGGCCAGTGCCGCTGTCATAATTTCATCGAAGTTATTTTCATCCACTTCAACAATTGTCACTGGAGACGATTTTGTCTGGTGAAATAATGGGCTATCTATTGGCCCGTCATCAGGAGCTCCATCAACACGTTTATTCGTTTCAAGGGCCATGTGATGTTGAAAACGCATGTCCTGAAGTTTTGTTAAAATCGTTTTGAAACCTAAGTCTTTTAAATAATCAGAAAGCTCTTGAGTGGGATAAAAAGAAACAGCCGTCTCTTCTGGAGTATGACCTAATTCAAGGTCCGTATAAATTTGAACAAGTTTTTTTGAAAGAATCCCAAGCTCTAAATGCTCAGTGAAAGCTTCAATGGTTTTTTTACCTTTTAGTTTATCAACGTTTGCTACAATGTTATCGAATGTTCCGTATTCTTTTAAAAGTTTTGCTGCACCAATGGCCCCAATCCCCTTCATCCCTGGAATGTTATCCGATGTATCCCCTACGATTGATAAATAATCCACGATCTGTTCAGGGCGCACACCCATTTTTTCTTCAACGTCATCCGGTGAATAAATTTTGTCTTTCATCGTATCGAGAAGTTTTGTATTCCCGTGAACAAATTGCATTAAATCCTTATCACCTGAAGCGATAAAAATTTCATCAAACTGATCTTTCCACTGAACACATGCTGACCCGATAATGTCGTCGGCTTCATAGTTCTCAATTGAAAATGTAGGAAGATTCATTTTTTGAATTAACTGATCAATTAATGCGAATTGCGGAATTAAATCTTCAGGAGGAGCAGATCTGTTAGCTTTATATTGATCGTAAAGTTCACTTCTAAAAGATCCACCTTTCGTATCTCTTGCAAGAAAAACGTGAGTCGGTCTGTGATCAGATAAAAGTTTCATCAGCATCGTCAGCATTCCGTAAACAGCGTTCGTTGGAACTCCTTCAGGCGAATGCATAGGACGAATGGCATAGAATGCACGGAATATAAAATTAGAGACGTCGACGATAATCAAACGCTTTTTTGACATGGTGTGAATCCTGAAAAAACAAAAAGATTAAATAGACCCAGGTGTATCCGAAGTCCACCAACTTGTCTTTCGATTTTTTACACCCGCGAAGTTATCGTCATTGGCCATAACGCTAGTGTCTGCCATAACGTCACCAAGGCGGTGTCCTGAGTCGAGATTGTAAAGAAGGTAGAGTTCAAAACCAATTAAAACAACACCAAGAATTGGACCTAAAATCCATCCAATAATGGGCAAAGAAGTTACTAGAAGCGGCAAAGTAAACGGAAGATTTCTAATCACTGATTGTTTGTATGAGCAAGGCGATCCATCCTCCAAAGATTTCACAGCAAACCCCATAAATTTTTTCCCGGCCGACTGCCCGTTACTCATCCCGTCGCATATCGACATATAAATAACTCCCAGGACAACTCCCAGGGGAAAAAACCAAATAGAAAAACAAAGAACAATAAACAGATCGATTGCTTTTGCTATGAGGCGAGTTAATTTTGCGACACGAATCGCTTTTTCGAGGACATACTTTCTATCCATAAACCAATATTAGTGACACACCAAAGAAATTGCAAAGAAAAAGCCCTACATAGGTTACCATTCTGACACCTAGACAACCGCGAAGCAGTATATTTTTAGGTTTTCATTTGATATGAGTCTTAGGTATTATAAAATTCATAATTAAGAAGGAGATCCTTATGGGTTCAGTAAACAAAACCGACGTAGCACATTTCGAATCAGACGTATTAAAATCAGATAAACCAGTTCTTGTAGACTTCTGGGCAGAATGGTGTGGACCTTGTCGCGTTCTTGGACCAATACTTGACGACGTTGCTAAAGAATTAGGTGAAAAAGCTCAAATCGTAAAAGTTAACGTAGATGACAATCCAGAATTAGCTCAAAAATATGGTATCCGTGGGATTCCAACAATGATCTTCTTCAAAAATGGTCAAGCAGCAAAAACTCTTGTTGGTGTTCAAGCAAAAGACGAAATTAAAAAATCTCTAGAAGAGATGGCATAATTCATGTTTGCTTTAAGCTCACTTCAAGAAGCTCAAAAAGTTTTAAACGCTTTTGTTGAAAACAAAGACAACGTAGAAAAAATTAATTCGGCCATCTCTGTGATGGTCGAGTCTTATAAAAATAACGGTAGAATGTTCAGCTGTGGAAACGGCGGTTCAATGTGCGATGCCATGCACTTCGCTGAAGAGCTTACAGGGCGATTCAGAAAAGAAAGAAAACCTCTTGCAGCTATGGCCATCAACGACCCATCTCATTTAACTTGTGTTTCAAACGATTACGGATACGACGTTGTATTCTCTCGTTATGTTGAAGCATGGGGAAACAAGGGAGACGTTCTTCTGGCCATCTCTACTTCTGGAAATTCACCTAACGTTCTTTTAGCTGTTGAAGCTGCAAAGAAAAAAGGAATGAAGGTTGTAGGTCTACTTGGTAAAGGCGGCGGTAAGCTAAAAGATATGGTTGATGTTGCTCTTGTAGTAGACTCATCTATCAGCGACCGTATTCAAGAAGTTCATATTAAATGTATTCACATTTTTATTGAAGGGATTGAAAGAAGTTTGTTTCCAGAAAATTACTAAAAATAAAAAAGCTCCTATGGAGCTTTTTTTTGGTCTAAATTTATAATCAGATTAGATATTCGCAAACGCTCCAAACACAATCAACAACGCCGCCATATTCGTTATCACAAGCCAGTTGCGCGACTGCGTTTGTCTGTACTGAACAAAAGCATCCAATAAGAAGATTTGCGCCCACAACATAAAACCTAAGCGGTACATAAACGCTCTGGTCCCGTCCGTAACGTTAAAAGCATCGAGAATGAATGGTAGTGTAAAGAGCACCATAAAGATCAGCGACATCACAGATCTCTTAAATCTCTCGTCGTGATAAAAACATAAATCTGGTTTCTTAACTTTGATGTAAAGATCGTTTAAAAACAAAACGTACACAAAGGCGATGAGATAATCATCAAATGACTGAAAGCCAATCAAAAATTGGAACAACATAAGGATACTAAAGGCCAGCAGTAGCGCCAGCTTAATCCTCGTGAGTTGAATCCCTGAGAGGTTCTTTAAAACGTCCATGGGTCAAGTATAACCGAGGATCGTTTTAAGAGCTCTTGTGAGAGCTAAACTATCGAAAGGTCATGATTATAGAGCTAAGAGCGTGCCAACAAAGGCAGGCATTAACGAACTCGCTCAATCCCTTTCTTAATTTCTACCGTAAATGATTTTCTATAAGGAAGACGATTCGTAAAACGCTTTTCGTGAATAGGTGAAATTGAAAGATCGCTTGGCGATCCAGAATCCCCTTCGATATTCAAGTCATCAAAATCAAATTTTTCATACTGCTTATAAGTATAAATAACTTTTTTATTTCCGACTTTCCCCTCTTGTCCGTCAGCAAAATCCTGAGCGTGAAGAGTTGTTGAAACAAGTAACAATGCTAATAATGTTTTCATATTTAATTCCTTACAAATTTTTCAACTCTTTGAGCGTATTCAGCGATAGCGCCTGTCGTAGATCCAGAGACATTAGAAAGAACTGTCTGAGCATCTTGAGGACGATTTAAAAGCTTTAAGGCCACTGCGTAGTTAAGACCTACTGATGGATTAGCAAGTGTTGCTTTATCAAAACGCGCATAGATATCTACGGCCGTTTGATAGTCACCTTTAATTAAATTAGCTGATGCCAATGCCGATCCCACTTCCACATCTTTTGGACTGCGTTTTTGAAGCCCTTGGAAAATCGGAAGCGCTTTACCAACCGTTCCGAAACGAAGATAAAGCTGAGCTAAGTTATAAGTTGGAGTGACAGCAAAAGTGTTAAGGTCTGCTGCTAATTTAAAAGCAGCAAGGGCCTTTTGAAACTTTCCTTGTCTTTGGTAAACCACTCCCAGGTTGTTGACTGGTGGAATGAATTTAGCGTCGAGGTCGCGTGATTTATTATAAAATAAAATCGCTTTCGCAAAGTCTGACTTCAGGAAGTAACACGTCCCCAATTGGTTCCAATAACTTGTGTTATTTTTGTATTTTGAATACTGATCGTCTGCAATCTTCAGCGCTTCTTCAAACTTACCTTGATAGCACTTAATGTTCATTTTCATTAAAGGGTCATCTGTTTTTGAAACTGTTTCTTCCAGCTTTGCAGGAGGAAGAGAAGCAAGAGATTCTTTAATTAAAGCATGTGAAGATTCATCAGAAGATGAAAAATCAAATTCATCTTTATCTGCTCTGTATTTTTCTTCAGTCTTTTTATCGAAGTCTAAACCTTCAACCCATTTAAAATCGTCGTCAGATGAAGCACTATGGCGAGAGACATTCCCCGGAGTTGTAGAACAAGCAGATAAAACTAATAGTAATAATGGTAATAATAATTTTTTCATTATTTTGCGCCTGCCTTATCCATCAACACATTCCCTTTATCGTTATAATACTCAGGAATGATTTCATTGTTCTTAACCAAAAACCATCCGTTATCCATTGATAGAATGTTTTCTTTCTCGATTTTACTAATTGCTGTTTCTCTAAAGTCTTCAGCTTGTTTTTCTAAAGGTGCACCAAGTTTTTGCATCCCTTTGTGAAAAGATGCTACGTACTCAGGAGACTTCCCTTCCGGTACAAATCCTACAATCTCATTTCTCAAAGACTCATGAGCATAAACCAGGTAGCGGTAAGCTTTTACGATACCGATTCCAGAACCAAGCTCGGCAATTGAGATCGCCTCTGTTGTAATCTTATCAAGCAGGACAAATTTAGCTTTTAAATTTTTATTGTATTCAGCTTCAGGGAAAGCAAGTCTAGTTGACGTAAGTTTTTTAACTTGTTCTTCCAAAGCAGAAAGTCTGATAAGTGAAATCGCGTCCAGTCCTTCAAGAGGAATGTCCATTTTGTTTTTCTTACCAGTTTCATAATAAGTCACCATCTTCGCTCTTACTTTTCTGGCATCATCAATGCGACCGATGTTTTCAAGTTCGTTAGCTAACAAGCTTGAAGGATAAATAAGCAGGGGCCACATTTCCCTTGAAGCTTCTAATTTCTTAATCACCTCGTTGAATGATCCCCACTTGCTTGAAGCGGCCAGTTCATTTAAATGATCAAGGTATCCAGGAAGGATGACATCATTTCCAATTCCACATTTTGGAGCACGATCCAGCAGACTTAAACTCTTATCAAATTGTTTATCAGCAAGATAAATAACGTTCGCATTCTTGAAGAAGGTTTTTAAACTCTTCGAGCTCGTCTGGCATGTTTTATCAAAAATCTTCTCGCTTAGTGCTGCCGACTCTGCAAACTGACGGCGTTGGAAAAGATCCGTTGTAAAAAGAATAAAATCTTTTTCAAATTTGTTAATTTCTGTAGGGGCCATCATAACCACCGCACGATCTGCCCAACCGTACATCTGCTTCCAATCACCAGTTTCATAGAATAAAACGGCAATGTTATAAGCAGCTGTCTTTTTGGCTTCATTGTCAGTTTCAGGCGATTTATAAATTTCCAGGTAACCTTTTAAGGCCCCGCGTTTGTCACCTTTCACACTTGCTTGTTCAACTTTCTCAAACTGCATTCCAAGAACTAGTGTTTTAACTTTTGAAGCGTACTCTGGACTTACTTTAAATTCATTCGATTCTACTTTTTTCGCCCATGCCGCAAGAGCTGCTTTATTGCCATTATCTTTATGGAAGTCCATAACCTGAGCTAGCATCTTCTCCTGAGTGTCTGATTCAGCAGGAAAATTTACTTTGTAGTTCATTAATACGGTTTCAGCTGCACCAACATTCTTCTTTCCCATCTGAGCAGAGAATAGTCGCTGGTAAACAACACTTGATCTGTCCCCTCGAGGTTCTGATGAAAGGAATCCTTCATATGCTGGAATCAAGTAATCTTCTGTCGTTTTTTTATTAACACTCTTTCCAAGCGACACCATAAGCGCGTTACTGGCAAGACCTTCAGTTTTTTTATCTTTATTGGCCTGAGAACGTTTAATAGACTCAGCATAAAGTGGGACTGCTTTATCAAATTGATCTACAGCAAAGTATGTTTCCCCTGCGTGGAAATAAGCTTCTTGAGATTTAGCAGGAGTTACCAATGCACTCATCATAAAGTACTCGACGGCCGCTGCTGTTTTTTTAGCGCGGATATCGGCCGCATTGTCATAAGTTTTAGCGACTAGCTGCTGCTGAATTAACGCTGACATCTTATCTACGTTAAACTTCAAAATTTCAATCTGATCTGGATTTAAATTCCCTTTAGAAAACTGCGTGCTTAAAAAGCGGCTGGTTTCTAAATGTTTTTGGTCGCGTCCAAATTTTTCGTAAAGAGAAATAAGTTCGATATTAATATCAACTTCTTCCTTCTCACTTGTTTTATACTGAAGAGCATCTGAAAGAGTTTTTTCAGCTTGAGCGAACTTTCCTTGCTGCTTTAAATAACGTCCAACTTTTAACATGATGTCGGAAACAGACTTTCCATTCTTCTTATAGAAAGCAATCGCTTCATTACCCTTCCCTGCTTCTGTATAAAAGAAAGCAAGATCGCGCTCGATACTTTTCGACATATCGATATACTTAGGATTTTTTGAAAGTTCATACGAGTCGATCATTGTATCAATGGCCTTATCGTGTCTTCCCATTTTGAAGTATGACCATGCCAGGTTAAAGGCATCTTTAGTCCACCACTTATCTCTTTTGTTTTTTAAAGCAGCTTCATATAACTGCATTGATTTATCAAACGATCCCTTATTGAAATAAATTTCAGCAAGAGCAATACGTGATTTATCAGCAATCACTGAATTGGGCTTCGATTCTTCTAAGGCTTTTTGAAAAAACTTTCTCGACTGTTCGTCTTGCTTTAGTTCTTTCGCATTGTAAGCAAGGATGTAATAAGCATCCCCTTTTTCATCAAAACGTTTAAACTTCTTTAGCATAACTAAAACAGTTTTTTGGGCCTGATCAAAATAACGACGAGACTCTTTAAAGAACTCTTCTTTATTAACCTTTTCTCTTTTTGCATCTGCGATTTCAAGGTATTTTTGGTTTTCCTGATCTTTCAAGAGACGTGCTTTCTCTAGCAGAACCTGGGCCATACGAAGCATAAGATCGGGTCTTTGCGCTCCGATTTGCTTGTTAAGACGAGTCACTTCGCGAAGCTCATCATCCAATACCTTAATTAACTCAGCTCTTCTTTGCTCAACATCAGCTCTCGCCTCTGAAACAATCACAGCATTTGTTAAAAATAATCCCAAGCAAAAAGATAAAAGCATTTTTCTTTTCATAATTACTTACATTCCGATTTTAATGAGAATACATAGTCCCCAAGCTCATCTGCCCAGAACTCACCGTTAAAAGTCCAAAAATACTGTTTGTCTGTTCTACGAAGGTGAGCAACATTTCCTCTTGCTCTTCCACCTGTCTCACGTAATGAAACGTCATCGTATAACTCTGTCTTTCTCTTAGATAAAACTTCAAGACTGATATAACTCATATCCTCAAACGATCTTGTCACTTGAGCAGAATACAATTGAAGCTGTCCACGGATATAACTTCCGATTAAGTTTCTTTGAAGGCTTAAAGACTCGCGAAGGTTTTCATTCAATGCGACTTTTAGTGAATCATTTGGAAGATTTTTTAATCTTTCAATTTCATCTCGACCACTGTTAAAAGAACTATAAAGCTCTAGGTAGGCTGGGTCTCTTCCAATTTGCGCTAAAGCAGTACTTAGGATTTTATTTTCTCTATACTTCCCTTCTGCACGATCTTTTACTAATAAGTAGTACTGACGGTAGTCTTTCCCAAGAGAGTCGATAAATTTCTTATAACCTACGTTATCTTTTTCGTAATCCGTATAAAACTGCTCTACGACTTTCTTTGAATCATCCCAAAGGCAAAGCTCCATGTAAGACAGAGCTTTAAGAACTTCAATTTCCGGATTAAAAGTATAATCAAAAACTGGAGCTTTATAAGTTACAAGCTTCCCTAGTGTTCTGTTATAATCTTTCAGATAAAAGCTATTCCACGCTTCTTCAAAAAGAATTTCCGGCCAGATATATGAAGATTTTGATAAATCCAGATAACTTGAATTGGCCTGCTCAAACTTCGCAGTAGCAAACTCCACACGAGGAATCCCAACGACACAGTAATCTCTTGTGATTCTTAATTGTCGCAGACGGTCTTTGTTCTCTATTTTTTTAATTTGAGAATCTGCAACTTCAATACACTCTTTAAAGACAGCTGCTGCTTTATCTTCTTGTTTGCTAACTGCATACGTACTTCCTTCCAATAGTAATGCGAAAGGTTTTACCGGATGCCAGTCTTCAACTTTTCTACTTAAATACTTAAGGGCCTGATCATATTTCTTTAAACGGAATGCCTTTTTCGCCAGGATATAACGAACTGTAGGTGCATTTGATTTTTCCAAAATATTGGCCGGCAGTACTTCAAACTGCTTCACTCCTACTTGAGTGATAACATCATCAAGCACTCTATCAAGGGTGACATCATTCACTTTATTAGTTGAAGAAAGGTATTCTTTAACAAAAGGAACAGCACTGAAATACATTTTATCTTGAATAAGCTCAGCCGCCACTTGTGCATAACGAGACTTATCGCCTGACTGATATAACTTTCTTGCACCTGAAATTGAAGCTTCCGCATTCATTCCAACTGTGAGCAAGAAAAATAATACGTATGATTTTTTCATATTATCTTCTCCCTAATTAGAATGAATACCCAAGAGATACAGTAGCATCAAAGTTAGACTTGTAGCTTGATCCTTCGCTCGAGATATTATCAGCGCTGTAATGGATGGCAGTTAAGTCAGTTCTAATACTGAAATTTTCATTCAGGTAAAACTTCATCCCAGCTTCCCACATAAGACCACTATGAGTTTCTTCCGTTTCAACTCCCTCTTGAGAAGCGTCTGCAAATACTGCTTTATTATTTTTTTCTACAAGTGAAGCGTATCCAACACCAAAGATCCAATCCATATAAACGATGCTATTGAATGTATTGATCTTGCTGTAGAACGGAGACCATAAGAACATGGCCCCAGTGTAACTTTGAACAATTCTTCTAAAAGGTATTGTTCCTGATCCACCCGCATTCGAAGTACGAACACCTTTTGCTGTATCGTTTTCTTTACCGCTATTTTTAGAATAAATAACTTCCAGACCATAATCTTCAGTAACAAAATAACCTGCTCTTCCTTGAATCGCAGTTGAATCAACAAATGCTCCTGAAGTTGTAATACCTGCACCTAAGTTCACATGCAAACGACTGGCCTTTCTGAACTTTCTGTTTTGAAGAACAAAAACTTCCTTGTCCGGATCTAGCCATGAAAATTCGTAAATGTCTTTTTCACTGGCGAATAAATTTGTAGTAAAAACTAACGTGAATAGAACGAAAGAGGCCAAAACTTTTGATTTCATACGCATCCTGCTTTATGAGTGTCATCAACCATTAAGGTTTAGAATTTAAGAATATTTTAACACAGGATGGAAGTGGAGCAACTAAGGAGCAGAACTTTTATAGTGAATGCAAATTGGAGCATAGTCACAGTGAGAACAGTGCTTTAAATTAACCTGATTAAGTGACTCAGTTTTTGACCATTTATCAAAGAGAAGTGCACTAATTTGGCCCAGTGTAAGCACTTTAGTAACCGACTGTTTTTGGTCGACATATAGTAGAGTAAGAGGAACACTTTTTTCCGGAGTAAAATGCTTCAGATTAGCATAAGCGTACCCGTAACACATTAACTGGAACCAATAGCTCTCTTCATTTGATTCGTCTCTGGTCCCTGTTTTAAAGTCCCAAACGATGACTTCAGAGTCATCTTCAAAGATTAAATCAGGTGTTCCGGAAATCATTTGTCCGAAGAAAGAAAACTTGATTTGCTTTTCACTGATGACATTTTTCCCATCTGAAACTTTATCAGCTTCTGATAGAACCCATTCTAATTTTCCTCTCTCACTTACTTCGACGTTAGATAACTCCATTTCTCCCAGCATAAGTTTTGAAAGCCCGGCATGCACTCTCGTCCCTCGCTCCATTGATGAATAGAATACTTCTTCTGCTTCAATCCCCTCTTCATCATCTCCCATATCCATAAATATTTTCGGAGACAATTTTGGCGGAGTGATTTTACAAATATTAGAAAGATAAAATTTAAACGGACACTGTGCCAGTTGAGCAAGTTTCGTTACCGACGTATCAGCAAAAACTCCAAGTCTTCCCTGATTTCCCAGTGAAACAATTCCCAAGGAATCTTTCAAAATTAATGGAATGTCAGCTTCCTGATGGATGGCCTTTGAACTTAACTGCAAGCCCTTTTCAATAATCAAATTATCATCTTCCGGTGCAAGCCTCATGGCCTTAATCCAATGATTTGATCCCGTCGAAAGAATCTTTTCTTTGCCATCAATTGTTGCCCACAAATCAATCCAGCCAAGATATTTCACAGCACGGGTACAAGCTACATAAAGAAGTCTTTTACTCTCTGAGAATTCTTTTGCTTTATCGATATCAGCTTCAAGATAGTAAGTTGGTGACTTATAAAATTTCTTTTGATTATAAACTTTTTTCCATCTGAAACTTTTTGGAAGTTTCCCAATAGTATCTGTCTTACCCATTTGCACACCGTTGTTATGGATTCCTCCCAACAAGACAGCATCAAACTCCAGCCCCTTTGAGGCATGGGCCGACATGATAATGACTCTCTTTGCTCTGGCCCCATTCATCAACTGTAGCGAGTAAGCTTCTTCACTTTCACTTGAAAGCAAATGAAAAACTTTAATCAGGTCTTCATTGCAAACTCTACAGATCGAATCAATAAGCTTGCTGTTTTCCTGATACTGGGAATTGCTGATACCAAATGAATAAACCAGCTTGTGAAAAGCAAGTCTTAATCCCAGGATACTTAAATCCCCCAGAAACCTTTCTTGAATATCTAAGGCCTGCGCCTTCACATTTAATACTTCGAGCAGAGAGTTCATTAAAAAGTGCGTAGACGAAAGTTTTGAAGGATCATTCTGATTTAGCTTCAACTCAATGGCACGCAGGAACAAATTAATGATTGGATCTTCACCGTACTGAACTTTTACCTGAGCACTGAAGGCCACCTCGTTTTCCGCCAGGAGATCAAGTAAAAGAGCACTAGGTCTCAACTTTCTATAAAGTACGCAAACATTTTCAATATCTTCTCGAGCTAATAAATCTTTGATGACCTGATATAAAGCTTCCGCTTCATAAAAATCTAAATCGAGTTTTTTATCGCTTTCTAATCCCATGATCTCAGTTTTAAATCGCGCAACTTCTCCGTCAGTCGTTTTAGCTTCCGGGATCGCCTGAGCTTCCATTAAAACAGTATTGGGGTCAATTCCTTCAAATCCATGACCTAATGGGAAAATTCTTTCAAAGAAATGATTATTAAAACGAATAACATTTCCCTGTGAGCGGAAATTGTTTTTTAACCAGATATTATTCTCAGTTCCCAACAATTCTGAACATTGATTGAATACTAAAAGTTCTCCACCTCTAAATCCGTAGATGGCCTGCTTTTTATCTCCAACACAAAAAATTCGCTGGTGATTGTCACCAACCAGATGCTGGATAATTTCATATTGAACTGACGATGTATCCTGGAATTCATCCACGATAAAGTAGTCATAATTCCTTTTAATTTTTTCACGAATAATCGGACTTCTTAAACCTACGCACGCATAGTATTCAAGATCGGCAAATGCAAAACCTTTTTCAAGGAAGTAGTTGCGGTCAATAAAGTTATAAACTTCCTGAAAGACTTCTACCCATGACCAATAAGTATCGTAGTTTTCTATGAAGTTAATAAAGTCTTCTTGAATATCTCTTAACTCTTTTACAAGGACTTTGATTTTTTCTAAATGAAACTTTTGATCTTCACTCATTGCCTTAACAGCAATCGGAAGTCTTCCAACATTCATCGCCCATTCTGCATAAGCTTTAAAACTGTCGGCCGAAAAAGGCCCTGAAGCCTGAATCAACTGATCAAAACTTTGTAAAAGGACAAACCATCCTTTTTCTCTTTCTTTAGCATCTGCATTTAAATCAAGTGAACCATCAAAAAGTTCTTCCAAACCTAATTCACTGATCATCTTTCCTACATACTCATTAAGCTCACGCTCAGGAGATGTCTTAACCAGGGGCTCTTTCCACAGAAGTCTAAGCTCCGGTGAATTATAAATCTCAATCATCGCTCCAATAAGAGCTGTCGAGTTGGCCTGAAAGACCTGATTTAGATTATTGCTCTTTGAAATAAACCAAAGATTAAAAAGATTGGAGATTTTGTTTTTAAATTCAACATTCGATAGAATCTGAATATCGCTTCCGACATCCTGAAAATACCCTTGTCCCAACAACTGATGACAAAAAGATGAAATCGTCGTGATATTCATCATCGATAAATACTGTCTGACAATTTCCCAGAACTCTCCTGCCTTATCATCATGAAGACTATCACACAGGTCATCGAGTCTCTTCATCATACGAATCGACATTTCACCTGCGGCCTTTTTAGTAAAGGTCATCAACACAAGCTTAGGCAATTGAAATGGAATCACCTGTGGCCATTCGTTTGCAGGTGTCTTCATTCTCAAATTATCAAGCCATGTAATAATGTGCTCAATCAATACGAATGTCTTACCAGACCCCGCTCCGGCAGAAAGAATTTTTCCACCAAAATGGTTGATTGCAATCATCTGCTCAGCATTTGGAGTTTTTACACTGGCCTTCAAATTCATACGACCTCCCCTTTCAGGCAAAACAAATTGACCGGGCAGTAGTTGCAGACTTTCGCTTCACGAGGGTTAGGCTTAAAAGCTACATTCGTCTGAATTCCAGAAATGGCCTTTTCAATAACTTCTTTTGCAAACTCCATCGAAGAGTTCATTAAACTTTCGGCGTCTGTTGTATCAAAAAATAATTTATCATCACTTAAATCACTCAGGTTCAAATACCCAAATGAATCTATGTCATAACCTTGATGTTTCAATGTCAGAAGGTAAACCCATAACTGAATTTTCTTAAACTCAAGCGTTTCAGCTTTCGTACCTGTGGCACTACTCGATCTCTTGAAGTCGATAACAATCGCCTTCTTTTCAGAAAGCTCAATCAAACAGTCGATAGACCCTTTAAGCGTCCACGGGTTGGTCCCTAAAGGAATTTCAAAACGAATTCCAGTAGCTGACTTTGTCCCCATCAAATCTAGTAAGAAAACAATACCATTCCACGTGTAGTGCATGATCTCGTTATAAGCTCGCGCTTTTTCTGTTTCATTTAAAATTAGTCTGCTTTCTGTGATGTACTTATTAAAAACTTGCACGCAAGCTTTTCTGTGATGATCCAGATTAATCACATCACCTTTTTTAAATCCATTTTCATCAAAATAAGTTTCAATAATTTTGTGTTCAAGATTCCCTAACTCATCCGGCCCAAGAGTTGATCTTTCTTCAGGACGGTTATCAAGTTTCTCAATATAATTGAAATAATATTTCTGAGGGCAATCAATATAAGATTGCAGCCTAGAAGCAGAAAAATACTTCTGCTCAAATGGTCCGGTTTTCTTCTTAGGACTTAAGTATTCTTTAATTTTCTTAATTGAGTACCTAACACCTAAATCAAAATCCATCACATCAAAATGCTTTAACACTTCTCTCCACGATAAATCTGTTTCCATCACCTGCTCTTCAATTAAAAGAACATTCTTGGAATCAGCTAAAATAGATAAAAGCTCATATTTATGAAATAAGAAATCAAGCCCTGCTCTCTTAATCGGCCCGATCACTCTTAAGGCCTTAGTCATCGCTTCACTTAAAATTCTTTCATTCGTCCTGAATCCACCGATGCTCTCAGTAGCAAGAAGAACAATTTCACGTTCTTCATCTCTAAAATTCAATCCATTCATATCCAGGAAAGCTCTTTTATTATTTTCTTCCAAAGATAAAAATGAAACACGTGGTGAATTCAGTCTGACAATCACTTCAAAGATATCAATAGCAAACCCATCAATGATTTTCTGAAACTCAGAATAATCAACAACAGCAACACCCATCAGCTCAACCATCTTAAATTTGCGGTATTCACCTTTGATAATTGCACTGGCCTTTACTTCTTCAAAGTAAGCATTGATCTCTTCAACCGTAATAGTTTTTAACTCTTTTAACTTTAATCTAAGCTCAGCTGTTAAAAGCTCAAGCTCCACAGCAAACAAGTCTTCTGTCGTTTTAAAAAACGACTGCTCTTTCTGCGCTTCCTGATAAGAGACTAGCCCGACTTGAGTCCCGGCCATAACCAAATCAAAACTTGGATGAGTTTCAAAAAACTTATTTAAAACAATATTCGCTTTCCCTTTCGGAATCAGCGCCACTCGGACTTCAGAAATAGGACCTTCTCTTTTAGTCTTTTTAATTTCATCCGCAGACAACCATCTGATCCAGTCATTTGGAAGAGAGTCCGTATAAACCGGATAAGGAAATAAAACTTCAATATCCTGAGTTTCACTAAGCGTTTTTAGCATATCGATCTGCACACCACTCATGTGCTTAAATCCAACAAACCACATACTCATGTGGTGTTTTGATTCAGTAACCTTGCTGTAACTTAAATGCTCATCAACGATTTTTTCTTGATCTAAATAAAGCCAGAAGACATGAATCGACTTTCTTACAACTTCATCCAGTTCCTGCAGGAATTCATTTAAGAGCCCCATATCCAATGTGTATGAGCGAAGTTCGGTAAAAAGCTCAAAGGCCTCTAAAAAAACAGAGGTCGGCTCGGTTGGAAAATAATGTCTCCAAACGGCCGATAATTTAATCATAAGTTCAGATTTTCTTGAACGAGACAGCCCCAACTTTTTTAAGTGGTCTGAAGTCCATTTAGAAATGGTAATGATATCGAGTTCTGGGGCAAGGCTTCTTAAATTGTCGGCCACCTGTGGGCTGGGACAAATAACCAAGGGAGGACTTTCTTCCTGTAGTTTTTGCAATAAATCTTGGTTGTTTTGATAAAAGACTACTTCTAGCACAACGCTTTTCTCCAAGACAAAGCTCTAAATTTAGGGTAAAAATATTTTATGCTTCCAGAAAGTCGATTGTATAGTTTTATTGATCAAAAAGAAGGTTTCACCGTAAACTTCTTTGAAGGGCAAAAGTTGATTCAAGACTTGGCCATTATCCACAGTGTTGTTGGTGGTGGTTTCCAGTATTATCGTGACGCGATTCTTTCTCTTCAACCAATGATTTCATTCCTAAAACCTGGAGAAGGTCTTGGAATTTACATCGATTCAGATGAGCCTTATTTCAGATTAAAAATTGAAATGAGTGACCAGGGACAAATGAGAACTCTTCTGTTGCCGGAAGATTTTAATCAATTCCCTAAATCAATTATAGGTAAATGCCGTATCGTTAAACTTTCTCCCGACGATCCTCAGCCTTACACTTCTATCATTCAATTAAATGATATCGACTTCCATCAAGTTGTTAATAAAATCCTAAAAGAGTCTTATCAGGTTAACAGTGAAGTTTTTTTAAGCCAGAGTTCTGACCAAAGTGTCATGATTATGAAGCTGCCGGAAATCAACGTGAATAAAGTTCAAACGAACTATGTTTTATCGATTGATGACTACTGGAAAAGAATCGGTACGAAAACTCAAGAGCTTTATGACATGGGGACAACTGAACAAGTTGATATCCAGACTCACTTTGAGCGCGAAGGAATGATGTTTCTTGGCTCAAGAGAAATTGTGTTTAAGTGCACATGCTCAAGACAAAGAATGCTTGATGGAATTCGCTCAATCATCTGGGCCAACGGAATGGACTCAGTTTTTGATCCAAGCGAAGCCCATATTGAAACGAAATGCGACTACTGCAAAACCAGCTATCTTTTAGCTCGCGAAGAATTCGAAAGCTAAAAAGGATTCACGCTATCCCAGTTAAATTTTTTCCCTTCTGGTTTATAAATCGTTCTTTTCAACATTTCTGCTTCATCAAAAATTCCACAGAAGTTTTCTGCCATTGGCCCTCGAGCAAGGACTGGCGACATTAAAGACGTATTTTTATAAATGACATTTTTTCCGGTTTTTTCGAATTCTGCCCACTCTTTTCCTTGTAACGGGAACTCAAGCGGAAGTGACTCTGCTCCTGTCACCATCACCAAAATTTCATCGGCCCTATCAACCGGAAGAGATCCGATAATTCTATCAATTTCTAAAAGGGACTCTTTTGCCAATGTCAGGTCTTTTTTCTTTAAGGCCTTTTGGAAATTAAAATCGCGGACAATAAAAAAAGTTTTCAGGCGGTCTTTCGTTAAGCGAGTCCAAAGAGTTTTAAAGTTATTAGATAAAGTAGAATAACAAATTCCTTTTTGGCACGAACGATCGAAATACAATCCAGGCTTCATAGACTCACTCACTTGATCTGGTGAGTCCTGATAATGAAAATTTTTAAGTGCTACTGTCGTATCCGCACTCATTTTATACATTCTCATATCGGTCAGATTAACCATTTTATTGTTTGAGCAACCTAACGACTTCTCTAAACTTTGCTCACTTGCTGCACCAGATTCTAAGAAGGACACCTCATAACCAATTTCTTGCAGATAGACGGGTGACGCTTTTGTTTCATAGTCAGTGCATGTACCACTTACATTTTTGGAACCAGTCATTTGCGAAGTAAAACTTCTGCTGGCCTCTGGACGCAGTTGATAAAGATTGAAATTCCACATTTTCCCAACACAATCAACTTGTTCCAGATTCGTTTTGTGGGCCGCATCCGATACATTGAATCTCAAAAGAGGTATATGCTCTTCTGAAAAACCTGCGATTTGAATCCATACAATATGTTTGGGGCGCTCAGAGTAAGCATGCGGCTTCATGTTCAATGTTTGAACTCGAGCACAACTTACAGCGAAAATAAAAAGGAAAGGAAGTAAAAATCTTTTCATAGAAATGGTCCAATCTAAATTGATTCTTGGGACTTTTATTATGCCCTAATTTAACTAAATTTCTCATTTAATTCTAAGGGAATCTCATCTATTCTATCATTGTTAACTACATTTAATACCAGATTAATTCGCTCGAGCTTATTTAGGAGATACTATGGGAGATGTAACTACACTCGCCACCAGAGAAATCATGTGGAACATTCCGCATGTTTTTAAGTTCATCATGTATGGACTATTCATTTGCAGCTTAGCTATTTTAGCTAAGGGAATGCATGAGAAGTTGTTATTCGTTACTAAAGGTGAAGGATTCAAAGGAATCAAATCTTTGCTTCCAGAAAAACTGAATTGGTCGAAGTTTTTCTTCACTTCATTTTTTACCGGAAAGGTTCCACGTTTTAAATACGTAGGATTTTTTCATGGTCTAATCTTTTATGGATTCTTTATTTTATGGATTGCGACTGATTTAGTTGCCGTTCATTACGACACTCCATTTAAAGTATTCCAAGGAACAACATACATTGTAGTATCTTTCCTTGCTGACATTGCGGGAATCATGATTCTTGTCGGTCTTGCTTTCGCTTACCACCGCCGCTATATCAAACGCCCTGATTACCTATCTGCCACAAAACCTAAGCAAGAATTATTCATGTACGGGATGCTGGCCGCTCTTGTCATCATTGGTTACCTGATTGAAGGTCTAAGAATTTTAGGAACTGGAATGCCTATCAATGAATCGGTGTGGTCACCGGTTGGTTGGGCCTTTGCAAGTTTATTTGGCCACTTCGGTATGTCTGATACAGTGATGGCCTACAGCTTTAGAACTCTTTGGTTCCTTCACATGGCCAACACAATGGTGTTTGTTGCCAGTATCGGATACACAAAGTTCGCTCACATCTTTTTACTTCCTATCGAAGCCCTATTAACTCCTGAAAGACGTGGAGCTGTTTTACTTCCAATGAACTTTGAAAATGAAAATGCTGAGACTTTCGGTCTTGGTAAACTTTCAGAGTTAACGATGAAAAACAACCTTGACCTGCTTTCATGTGTTGAATGTGGACGCTGTACTCAAGTTTGTCCGGCGAACCTTGCTGGAAAAATCCTTGATCCGAAAAAAATTATTACAAAAGCACGCGATCTTTCTCTAGCAACTGCTGCAAGTGGAGAAAAGGATGCTGATATCTGGGGAGACGCTCCGATTTATGCCGCTAACGAACTTGATGCTTGTACGACTTGTGGTGCTTGTATGGAAGAATGTCCTGCAAACATCGAGCACGTTAACATCATCATGGAAGCGAAACGCTATAAAGCTCTCACTCTTGGAGATATTCCTCCAGCTGCTGCAGACGCTGTTAACAAGATTAAAAACCAAGGTAACCCTTGGGGGATCGCTCAACACGATCGTTTCAAATGGGCCGACGGACTTAATATTCCAGTGATCGAAGCTGGGAAAAAAGTGGATTACTTATACTATGTTGGTTGTGCCGGATCTTATGATGGTTCTAACCAAAAAGTCGTAAAAGACACAATTGCCATGATGAAAAAAGCAGGTGTAAGCTTCGCGGTTATGGGGAAAACTGAAAAATGTAACGGTGACCCGATCAGACGTTTTGGTGATGAGTACTCATTCTATGAAATCGCCATCGAAAATATCGCTAACATGAGACAGTATGACTTTGGAAAAGTTGTTACTCACTGCCCTCACTGTCTGCACACGATTGGTAAAGAGTACGCTAAATTTGAAGACGGAGCTTTCGATACAGTTCACCACACTGAACTTCTTGCTGAGCTTATCGATGCTGGAAAGCTGTACCCTGAAAAACCGGTTAACGAAGAACTGACTTTCCACGATCCATGTTACTTAGGCCGCCACCACGGTCAGTACAATGCCCCTCGTGCGATCTTAAACTCTATCCAGGGAATTAAGATTAAAGAGATGGAAAGAAATAAAGATAAGGCCCTTTGTTGCGGAATGGGCGGAGGAAATATGTGGTATGAGCTTCCGGAAGGAGAGCATATTGCGAATAACCGACTTAAAGACATTGGTGAAAAAGAAGTTAACAAATTGGCTACGGCCTGTTCTTATTGTATGATTAACTTTAATTCATCGAAAGCTCACGTTAAGGAAACGGAAAACCTTGAAGTTGAAGACATCGCATCTATTCTGGCCAAATCAGTTTTATAAGATACTCATGCTTATATGCCTTACCAGTTTATCTGGTAAGGCCTTTTCTCAAGAATCATCTACTCCTGGTATCATCGAAAGCTTTGAAAGACTCTTAGAGCTCCATAAAGAACAATTCCAAAAAAATAAAATCAGCATCCAATCAAACCTCAAGGCCGTATCAAGCCTGCTTGGTTTTGAAGAAGTTAAATTAGACCCTCAGTATGTAAAGTCTCTCATCCTCCACTCTGACGAGCGCTTCGTTAAGCTGGCCATGAAAGACGAGTGCCGCTTTCTTTCAACCTTAGAAACTAACCTTCTAAAAACGACTGAAGGCAATATCGACAACATCCTGATCAATTACAAAACCCGTGATGGAAAAATTGAAAGCGCGACCATGCTTAAGGATGATTTTTTTGAGCAGATTTATAAAAGAAAATGCTTAAACAACCGCGAGTACAGCATCTTATTCACTGAGGTGAATGCTCAAAAGACCATTGAAGGTATCAAGTTCACTATCCCTAAAACTAAAAATGAATGCACGGTCATTCACAACGAATGGCTGGATAATCCCTACACTCCTTATCTTTGCAGAATTCAACAGGTCTTTAAAAAACCTAGTTTGAGAAAAATGGCCGATTATTACCGTGAACGCATTCCCCTGATGCAAAGAATTTATTTGGATAATGTTTGTAACTCGATCAGCAATCCAGAGCTTTTCTGCAGCAATTATTTAAAAGGTGATGTTTGGAATAAGATTTTAACTTCTGAAATGCCAGACTATAAGATGAGCTACAAGTGTCAGCAGATGTATAACAAAACGACAAAGCTGACTGTTCAAGAGATGAGAAACTGTGCCAGCAAGCTTGCTAGTGACAATAAATTTTGTGAAACCAAAGGCAACAAAGACTACCCGTCCAATTTCCCTTTGCAAAATTGTAACAATATTTCAGATGCTTTAAATAAATCAAAACTGATCACGGACTACCACGATTGTCCGGGAAATATTGATAATGAGGCCTTGACTAATATACACCGTTTGGTAAATCACTTTGCTCCTAGAAAAATTATTTCGACAAAAGAAACTTGTCGAGGAGAGGCCAACTATACCCTGGCCCGCTTAAACCTCGACATTAAACATGAGGCCGGATGGCCGCTTAAAATTTGCTACATGAACCGCGTGAATAATAAAGAAGCCTGCGACACTTACATCCCGGGAGCTCGAGCAGATGAACCTCTGAGCGAAGACCAGATTGTGGCCAAAATTCTCTATACTCAAAAAGGTGCACCAGCAAAAACGACCTGCAAACTTGTGGACTCCAAAAACTATAATCCACTTCGCTCTGAATATAAGTTTGGGTGTTTTATCGTTTTTAATTCAGAAACCTGCTCAACTCTTTCTTGCGATAAAAAAGTTATCTGGGAAGAAAAAGTTCAAGAGGATATTAAGTTTATCGGTTTCCCTCTCTTTGACTACTTCCCTACCGCTTACACGAATGAGCGTTACGCTTTCACCAGTTTAATCAACGAAGTGAAAGGAACACAGGATCGCATGGTGAGAAACCTGACTGATGTTAAATACTGGTTGGATAAAATGAGTAATGGTGTAATTCATGGAATTGGATGTGCTGAGGACTTAGTTCCTGAGCAATTTCAAAGAATGGCGATCAATCAGTGCCACCCAATGCCTTTTATTGTCGATGGACATGTCGAAAAAGACGGAGAAACACTTCTCGTCACTCGCCTTGCCATTGAAGATGTACACACTCCAAGATTTTTAATGTGGCCTAATATTTTTAATGCCGTTAGTGCCTACCAGGAACTTCACCCTCTTAATACATGGACTTTGTATGGCATTAAAAAATAATAAAATGATGTTTTTAATTATATTAACTTTCCTATTCACTGGATCTCTTCAGGCAAAAATCATTCTGCCTGAGCTGCTTGCCAAACAAGCTGTCGGGAACATTCGCTTCCTAAGCCAGGATGGGAAATTTACTTATTATCAAAAACGCTCTGGAAGCTTGCTTTACTCGAGTAATTATAAAGTTTTCGAAATGATTAAAGGCCAGATTGGTACTCAGTACACAATGATTGGAACCAATGCCCGTAAAAAAATCGTTGTTATGCAAAATGAGAATTTCCATACTTTCTACGCTTTAAGAGGGCAGGAAAAAATCTTTTTACTGAATTTTGGAGATACAACGTTAAGAAAAGTCGGAATGGGGTCTGCTGCCGCTCTTCACTTAAATGACAGCTGGCTTTCTTATTACGATTATTATTCAAAAGTTATTTCTTTTGAAAATACAACTAATGCTGCTTTAAAGTTTACCATTAAGTTAAATAACAAGATCAATCCTTACTTCACTCCTCAAGTCGTCATGAGTGATGAAAATACAATTTACTATACGGATTTGAGTGAAACAGGTGCAGTGGGTCTGCTTCAGTACCAACGAAATGTGAATAAAGCAGAGATTATCTTTAAGGCCAACACTCCCATGCTGAAAGCAGAAATCTGCTTGAATAATGATTCACTTATCATGGGCCTTTTTGGAATTAATTATTCCAAAGAAGGGTCAACTATTTATAAAGCGCCCTTACCTATGACCGACTTTTCAAAACGTGAGACCATTTACAACTCTCCTGTTAATGATTTTGGACAAATGGTTTGTGATTTTAGCAAAGAAAGCATCACTTTTATTAAAAATTTCGGAACCAATGAGCGCTATAACACAGACCTGGTTGATCTCAATACAACGACCAAATCCATTGCATTGCTTAGTGAAATGAAAACAATCACCAGTGTTATCAATATGGATGGAACATTATTAGCGCTTGATAAAGGAAAGTATTTTATCGTTAAAGGTAATACTGATTATAAAAATATCGATTCACTAAAGTCTCTGCCACCAAGCGGGGCCATAGAAGCAATTAAGCAAATCGATCAAGATAGAGAAAATGATTAAGAGAAGTCACTCCTATTTAATTCTTCTAATGCTTGCAATGAATTGCATTGGGTCTGCTTATGCCCAAAAAGTCGTCTCTGGTTCAAAAGAGCTTCCTTTAGAGATCAATCTCTTACTTGATAGTGTTCAATCATCTAATCCTGAGAGTTTTGAAAAAATTCTTCCAGTTGTTATGAATATTGACCTGTATGCCCGTTCAATGTCTAAAGAAGACATCTTCCTCATTGGTAAAATCGAGGTTTATAAAACTCTCTTAAAAAACTATGCTGCCGCCAATAAAACTCCAATTGATGGAACGACTGTCACCAAACTTAGAACTGCCATTAATAAGTCTAAAGATAATTTTGTTAAATGGTTCCTTCAGGCCTTGCTAAAAGACTCCCTGGATTTAACCAGCAGTCCTGTTTATAAAGAATTTTTACTTCAAAAAAATTCTAATCTTAAAGTTGAAAAAGTTGAGTACAGAAAACTTGAAAAGAAAGCTGAACTGATTCAATTTTGGGTGACAAAAATCAATCCTGAGAATATGGACGCTCTGACTAATGAGCTGACTCCTAAGATGATTGAGGCCCTAAAAAATATTCAAAACAGCTTTTACCTAATGGCCAAAGAAGCAAGCATGACACCAATGGCACAATCTTTAACAAGTGAAAATGAACTAAAATTCTTTAGCGTTCAAAACGTGGCGCCTGTTAAAACTGAAAAACCTGTCGCTACCGGACAAAAGAGTGTCGAAGACATCCTGGCCCCTATAACTGATACCGCTCCCCTTGATTTGCCAAAACCGACACAGGAAAATTGGCTTGAAGAGGAAAACGCTCCTCCTGCTCTCCAGAATCTTCCAAAACCAAACAATGACGCTGATTGGCTACAAGACTTTTAGCTCATTTTGTGTTAAATTTTACCTCTGAAAACCCTCTTTTTTCCTAACGAATATTTAAGGATTACCAATGGCGCTAAATAAACAGCCTTACCGCGGAACACGTGACTTTTTTCCAAAAGATAAAAGGATTCAAGATTACCTGTTTTCGATAATGACTAAAACTTCTGAGAGCTTCGGTTATGAACCATATGATGGTCCACTTCTGGAAGAAGTCGAACTCTACAAAGCAAAGTCAGGTGAAGAGTTAATCAACGAACAAATTTATTCTTTCATCGATCGCGGTGAACGCAATGTGGCCATCAGGCCAGAGATGACTCCGACAGTAGCAAGACTAGTCGCTCAGGTTCACCGTGAATCTAGTAAACCTCTTCGTTGGTATTCAATTCCAAGATTGATGAGATATGAAAAACCTCAACGTGGAAGAATGCGTGAATTCTGGCAGCTTAACTGCGATATTTTTGGAGCTCCAGGAAGAACTGGTGAAGTTGAAATTCTTCAAGTGGCAGTTGAGCTATTTGAAAATTACGGTGCAAACAAATCTCATTTTGAAATTGTTTTAAACGATCGTGCGATCGTTGATACTGTTTTCAAAAAAATCATGGGTACAACTGACGCTCAAACTCACAGACTTTACAAAATTGCAGATAAGTCTAAAAAAGTGAACGAAGAAGGGCTAAAGAAAATGGTAGCTGAAGTGGGATTAACCGCTGACGCTGAAAATATTTTTTACAGTTATCTACAATTAAAAACTTTTGATGACGTTGATGCATTCTTAAAAAAGAATAACGAAACTGAAATTGCAGATTCATTTGCAAGCTTCATTTCATTAACTAAGAGTAACGGTTTATCAGAGTACCTAGTGTATGATCCAAGCATCGTAAGAGGACTTGATTATTATACTGGTATCGTCTTTGAAATTTTTGACAAACACCCTGACAACCGTCGCGCCCTTTGTGGTGGTGGAGCATTCGCCAATCTTCTTCAAATCTTCAACGAAGATCCGCTTCCAGGAGTGGGATTTGGTTTAGGTGATGTTACTTTCCAGGATTTCCTTGAAGTCCACAACTTGTTACCTAACTTTGATAACCCGGTTAACGACATCATGATCACTTTCCAGGAAGACCAGGCCATTGAAGTTTCAATGAAGCTTGCACGCTCTCTTAGAAAAGCTGGTTTAAAAGTCGTCACCAACCTGGATGCCATCAAGTTTAAAAAGGTCTTTCCTACTGCCGAGAAAAAAGGCGTCCGCTTCGTCACACTTATGGGAAGCGATGAATTTGCTAAAAACCAAATTCAATTAAAGAACCTGGCTACTAAAGAACAACACACGATTGATTTAAATGACCTTGAATCAATTCTGAAAATTATTAAGGCCTAATTATGACAACAAATACAAATGAACTAGCTACAACCTACTCTCCAGCTGACGTTGAATCTAAATGGTACAAGCAGTGGGAGTCAGGAAAATACTTTAAACCTAAAGCCGGACGCGCCAACAAGTCTTTTTGTATCATCGTTCCTCCACCAAACGTAACAGGTAAACTGCACGCTGGTCACGCTCTTGATATCACGACTCAGGATTCCCTGATCAGATTCAAGAGAATGAAAGGATACGAAACTCTATTTTTACCAGGACTAGACCACGCAGGTATTTCAACTCAGTCAGTAGTTGAAAAAATGGTTTTCGAACAAGAAAAGAAAACTCGCCGTGATTTCTCACGTGAAGAATTCGTTAAAAAAATCTGGGCATGGAAAGAAGAATACGGAAACCATATCCTGGATCAACAACGTGCTATGGGTGCCAGCTGTGACTGGGATTATTTAACATTCACACTTGATCCAATCCCAAATAAAGCTGTTAAGAAGTTCTTCGTTGATATGTACAACAAGAAAATGATTTATCAGAGTGATTATATCGTTAACTGGGATCCCATGCTTCAATCAGCTGTATCAGATGCTGAAGTTGAACACAAAGACGTGCAAGGTAACTTCTTTCATATAAAGTACGCCATCAAAGGATCTGATGAAACTCTAGAAGTTGCGACAACAAGACCAGAAACACTATTTGGTGATACTGCTGTTGCTGTTAATCCAACTGATGAACGCTTCAAACACCTAATCGGTAAAACGGCCATCATCCCTCTATGTAACCGTGAAGTTCCCATCATCGGAGACGAACACGTTGATCTTGAAAAAGGAACTGGATGCTTAAAAGTAACTCCAGGCCACGACTTCAATGACTTCGAAATCGGAAAACGCCACAACCTTCCAATCATTAACATTCTAAACAAAGACGGAACTCTTAATGACCACGGAATGGAGTTCAAAGGATTAACTTCTAAAGTTGCCAGAAACGTAGTTTCAAAAAAATTAGAAGAACTAGGACTATTACTAGATAAAAAACCTCACATGCACCCAGTTGGTCACGGAGAGCGCTCAGGTGTTCCTATCGAACCAATGGTTTCAAAACAATGGTTCGTAAACGTAAACGACATGAGTAAGCGCGCTGTTGAAGCTGTTGAAAATGGCGATATGAAATTCTATCCAAAAGAATGGGAAAACACTTACTACTCATGGCTGAGAAATCCAAAAGACTGGTGTATCTCTCGCCAATTATGGTGGGGACATCAAATCCCGGTTTTCTATTGTGACAACAATCACCAATGGGCAAGCGAGCATGCAGAAACAGAATGCCCTACATGTAAATCTAAAAACATCCACCAAGACCCGGACGTTTTAGATACATGGTTCTCATCTGGTTTATGGCCAATGTCGACACTAGGATGGCCGGATGAAAAAGCTATGGAAGAAAAGAAATTCCATACCTTCTTCCCAACAACAGTTCTGGTAACTGGATACGATATCATTTTCTTCTGGGTAGCTAGAATGATGATGATGTCTCTTCAAACTCAAAATCAAGTTCCTTTCAAAGATACATACATCCACGCAATCGTTCGCGATAAGCTAGGACGTAAAATGAGTAAGTCACTAGGAAACGGAATCGATCCTTTCGACATGATCGCTCAATACGGAACAGATGCTTTCAGATTCGCTCTAGCAAGTGGTGCCGGATACAACCGCGGTATTAACCTAGATCCAGACAGAATTGGTGGATACAGAAACTTTATCAATAAAGTATGGAACGCTTTCCGTTTTATCTACCCTCATCTTCAAGCTGGATCTGCTCAAATCACAGACATGGCGAAACTTGATCACCATGAAAGATGGATTCTTGCAGAACTAAACACAACTGCAAAAATAATGAACGAGTCCCTTGAAATTTACCGTTACGACGAAGCTTGTGCTGCTGTTTACTCATTCGTATACGACAAGTACTGCTCATGGTTCATCGAGCTTTCTAAAAACATTCTAAACGGCGACAACGCTGCAGTTAAACTTCAACGTGCAACAGTTTTAAAATTCGTTTTCAGAAAAATCCTGGCACTTCTTCACCCGATCACGCCATTCATCACTGAAGAGCTTTGGTCACACTTAAAAGAAGCAAACGAAGATCTGCTAATCGCTCAAGCTTACCCTGAATACGACAAGAACCTGGAATTTACACAAGACCAGGATCAAATGAATAAGTTTGTTGAAGTTGTAACGAGCATCAGAAACCTACGTGCCAGCGTAAACATTAAACCAAAAGATGAAGTTAATGTTGAGCTCTTCACAGATAATCAGGATCTGGTAACGTACTTTAGGGCCAACCTGGTTAACTTCCAGGAGCTAGCTCGCGTAAAAGATTTAACAGTTGGAAACAAGGAATTAAACCGTCCTAATAAGTCGATCGTTAACATCACGACTCACACTGAAATCTTCCTTCCACTTGATGGTGTTATCGATCTAAAAGATCAGATCCAACGCCTGGAAAAAGAACTGGCAAAAACAACTGCTGACTACAAAAAATATGAAGCAAAAATGAACAATGAAAACTTCATGAAAAATGCACCAGAAAACGTGCGCGAAGAAGTTCAGCAAAATGAAAGGGAGCTTCGTGAGAAGATCCAAAGCATCCAGGAAAACTTAGTACAATTTAAAGGCTAAAAACAAAAAGGCCCGCTTCATAAGCGGGCCTTTTTATATTTAAAGAGATTTTCTTTTTGCTACAACCGACAACACTAAATGCTTTGTACTATCTTCATTCTCACTTAATGTAATTTTCACATTTTCATTTTCTCTGGCAATGATATTGCTTTTTGAAGTGACTACCTTCTGCCCCATCTTATCAAAAATCCCCACTGTAAAATTCATTTTAATTCTCTTCTTATTAGAAACTAAAATTTCAGTGGCCTTCACCTCAATATAATTTGATTGAAGATAACCCGTCTTATCTTTAGAAGTCGTCTCAATAGATCCAACAACCCCTTCTGGAACAATAAGTCTAGGCGAAGAAAAATGCTTACCATTCAGGGATAAATCCATCTTTAAATCGTAACCAGGTGTCGCTGAAAACGCTTGAGTGCTAATCATTAGCAGCAATAGAAAGAATGCCTTCATGTATTCCCCTAAAAAGGTAAAAAAAAGCCCCATCCGAAGATGGGGCCTTATCATTTTGATTTAATCAATTTTAACATTAATTAAGAAACTTTGATCTTTTTCTTTAAAGCTTCGAAAGTTTTCTCTTCACGGATAGCATACATCATATTGTTCTTGATTTGCTCATTTGAAGAGTAATACTTCTTAACTGTTTCAACATCAATTCCTGCCATAGCAGCACTTTCTTCAAGTTTCTTATTGAAGTCAGCTTCAGAAGTTTCAATCTTAAATTCTTGAGCTAGATGATCTAACACAAGACCTGATCTAACTTGGAAGTTAGCCTTAGTATTGATATCCCCTTTCCATCTTTCGAAGTACTCAGCAACCATAGAATCATTGAATCCCTGACCTTTAAGGTTCTTAGCAAGATCTTCTTGAAGATATTTTTCTTGGTTTTGAACAAGAGTAGCTGGAACATCAAACTTGTTTTCGTTAACAAGTTTTTCAAGGATATCTTGGTGAAGTTTTTCAGCAGCTTGTCTTTCTTTTTGAGCAGCAAGGTTCTTCTTATTTTTTTCGTTGAAGTCAGCAACAGACTCGTATCCGAATTCTTTTGCTAGTTCATCATTAAGAACTGGGAATTTCTTTTCTTTGATTTCAAGAAGTTCACACTCAAACGTTACTTTTGCGTTTTGAAGTTCAGTTGCATGGTAGTCAGCTGGGAAAGTTAAAAGAATGTTCTTCTTTTCACCTTTCTTCATTCCAACCATTCCATCTTCGAATCCTGGGATGAATTGTCCTGAACCGATTTCAAGAAGGTATTCAGATCCTTTCATGTTTTCTGGTCTTGATCCGTCAGCTTTTACACCTTCGAAGTTAAACACAGCAAAGTCACCTTTTTTAAGAGCTGCTTTAGCGTCAGTTACTTCAGTCATTTCAGCTTTTGAACCAAGGTAGTTCTTTGTAAGCTTATCCATGTCTTCAGCAGTTACTTCTGCGCTATCTTTTTTGAAAGAGTATCCAGAGTAATCAGCTAATTTGATTTCTGGGAAAACTTCAACAACAGCGTCGAAAGATACAGATTTACCTGCATCGTACTTTACGTTTTCGAATGCTGGGTATCCAACAGTTTTGAATTTTTCTTTTGTCACAGCTTCGAAAAGTTGTGATTGAACAAATGAATTAAGAGCATCTGATTCAATTTGAGGTCCGTAAACTTGCTCTACCATTGATAGAGGAGCTTTACCTTTTCTGAATCCTTTAACGTTTGTAGTAGCTTGCTTTCTAACAACCGCTTGTTTGATTTCTTTTGATAGATCTAGAGTTGCGAAGTTGAACTCAAGTTTTTTTGTGCATCCATTGACGCTTTTTACTGTATAAGACATAAAAATCCTCTCTTAAAAATAGTTCTCCAAAAGTATTAAAGAAGGCCATAATTGTCAATGTAAAGGCTACTTTTGCCCAGTGGAAGGGCCAGATTTAGTAGTGAACTTCTTTGAGATACAGACCCTGCGGAGGGGCCGTTGGACCAAGACGATTTTTAAGCGGCGTTTTAAGGGATTTTTCGATGTCCTCTAAAGTGATTTTACCTTTGCCTAAACTAATCAATGCACCCATGAGAAGGCGCACCATTTGCTTTAAAAATCCATTTCCTACAACTTTTAAAACGTAATATTCACCAGCGAGATTCCCCCAGTGACCACTCGACTCAAGGCGCACAATCTCACACGAGATTATTTTACGCACAGTGCTCTCAATTTCCGTCCCCACGCACTGATAATTGATAAAATCATGCTCACCGCAAAAAAACTGGCAGCCCTTGTTCATCATTTCAATGTCGAGATCAAAAGGAAAATGAGTCATGAGCTCCCCTGCAAAAGGAGAAATCACAGCATCAGTCGTAAAAACGTAATTATACTCTTTGGATTTAGCACTATAGATAGGATGAAAATCATGAGTCGCAACAACAGCGTCGATCACCCTGATGTCTTCTGGTAAAAGCGAATTCATCGCTCTGACTAAACCTTGAACCGGAATATCAACCGGGATTTCAATTCTCATCACTTGAGCAAGTGCATGCACACCTGCATCGGTTCTACCCGAACCAACACTTTTAACATCTTCAGATTTAGAAAGAGTTTTTAAAACAGAATTAATTTCACCTTGAATGGTTTTATCACTCAACTGGACTTGAAAACCCGAATAGTGGGTTCCTTTATATTGAACAGTGATTCTATAAATATTCAAATGTAAAACCTATACCAAATGAAGTCCCTGAAATGCTAATCTCATCTTGAAAATTATCATAAGATTGGTGACGGGCCTCAAGGTTCATATATAAATTTGTAATCTGGCTTGATGTAAATAAATCATAGGCCGTCTCATCATTAAATCCCGTAAGATTTATTTTCATCTGACCGTTTACGAAATACCCCGGGCTCACCTGAAACTTTCTTTTACCTTCTTCACCACGTTGAAAGTCAGATCTATTTTGCATTAATCCCATGGCACTTCCACCACCTGTCCCTGCAATTTTAAACCAACTGTAGATCGGAATTTCTAATCCAATCCCTAAATCAACTGGCACTTCCCAAAGATTAAAAGTCGCATCGCTGCGATCGCCATTAATAAAAATACCACGACCTGTACTAAACCCGACTCCTGCCCCAAGTGACCAGTAAGCATTAATTAAGTCACGTCTAAAAATATAATCATCATGACGAAAGAAAAGTGATCCACCTTTCATACTTTTGTAACCAGAACCAATCGTCTGATTGATAATGTCGTTTTTTGACTGATAATCAAAATCGTTTTTAACAAACGTTAGATTGATGGCACCTGATGAAACTTTTCTAAAGTCTTTTGCCATGACAGTCTTATCTAATTCAATATAGTTTTCTTGCTTTTCATATGTTCCAGGAAGCGTGTACCCGAAGTCTTCATACTTGTTCTTTGGTGTGATTTTACCATTAACTTCTTTGACCCCATGATTGAAAATATAATCTTCGCCCTTGGCCTTAGATGTCTCTACACTTTCTCCAGAGTCTCCTCCAAGAACATAAGGGCTATCGCCAGTCACTTTTGTATTTTCTAATGAGTTTTCAATATCAGTGTCACCTGAAACCGTATGATCCAGGTCAACAGCAAATGCGCTGAATGATAATGTTGTTAGTGAGATGAAAAACGCTAGATTCCTTCTTAGCATATCAATACTCCTACTAAGTATCTGGTATAAAACTTACGATCTCTTCAAACTAAATCTGATGAGTCTGGTCATCATCATCTTCACCTTTCCAGTGAAACATGTCTTCAAGTGCACCTTTGTTTTTGAAAAAATAAAGCAGCGACCCGATAACATAAAGAAGAATTAAACCACCAATCATAATCTCATGGAATGCTACGATTAAAATCAACACTGTGAAGATAATAAACAGCACTCTCTTCTTATGACTTTTTACCCACGCAGAATTCTTGAAAGAGTTAAACGGGATATTTGAAATCATGAGAAACGCATAAAATAAAACATAAACGATAGCAATCCAAGGATGATCCGCAATTCCTGCTTCAGGGTATTCTCCAGTAAAAAGAATTAACCCCACGATCGCCAGTGCACCACTTGGAATAGGTAGACCCTGAAAAAAATCAGAACTTACTTTATCTATGTTAGCGTTGAAGCGAGCTAAACGAAGCGCTCCACATAATAAAAAGATAAAAGACGTGATAAGCCCAAGACGGCCCATATTCATAAAGAATTTGTTATAAACTAAGAACGCTGGTGCTACACCAAAAGTTACAACATCAGAAATTGAATCGAATTGTTCACCAAAGGCCGATTGAGTTCCCGTCATACGCGCAACTCGTCCATCAACTGAATCGAAGATCGCTCCTAAAACTAAAATCATCGAAGCTTGGTAAAAATCACCTCTCCATCCAAGAATAACTGAGAAAAATCCACAGGCCATATTCAATGCCGTGAATGTATTTGGAAGGAAAAATGCAAGTCTGCGTGGTGTATTCAACATTTCTAATAACCTTTATGCGTGGTCAGGAATTACCGCCAGGATTGTCTCACCCGCCGTAACTTCATCATTTGTTTTCAATAGTATCTCATATTTTTTTGGTAAATAAAGCATCACTGTTCCACCAAAGGGAAAGTATCCAATATTCACTCGTCGTCCACCGCGATCCCCTGGCATGACCATGAGTTCTGGCCATAATCCAAGTTTACATTTAAAAAATGTAAGACCAATGGTTTCTCCTCGGTTATCCAAAGCAAGGCTTACGCCTTTCCCTTCTTTAGTCCCGATAACTTCAACTGCTGAATGGTAACGAAAAAATGACTGACCTCTTAAAACCAACAGAGTTTTAATCTCCGCGGATAAAGGCATCGAAACTCCCATTTCTTTCCACCATGGAATCATGATCTGAACTTCGATCAATTGATCTCCATACATTCCATGCGAAACATTTTGTTCAATATGAACGATTTTCCCGTTGGCCGGAGCAAAGATAACACCTTTAGTGACAATGGGGTCATCACGGAAGTCATTTCTATTACGTCTTAAGCTAATATACAAAAGAACATAAGCTAAAAACGCCACCGCCAGGGTCTTATAAAAACTAAAAACCCACAGGAAAAATAAAATAATGAAAGCTAGTGTATTAAACTTGGCCGGAAGATAAGACTTCAGCATGACTACTTAAACTCCTCATCCAGAGTCCTGAAATAGTAAGGAGCTTCTCTCATTTTTTCTTTATAAACATGAGCAAAGATCACTTCTGAAGAGTTTTTGATTAAGTCTTTCGTATTTTTTAGCTGAGAAAAATCTTTTGAATTCTCGGCCAGTGTATAACCCAGTTCTGGATTCATAACTTTGAAGTCTGCCGAATTAATTAATTCTTTTTCGCTAGTGTTTGTTTCCAAGTTCCAGTTGTAACTAAAAACCTGCCCCTTAAAAGCATTGGTCACCCAAAAACCTTTTTTCACTCCAACAAATTTTGGAACCTCAAAATGCAGGAAAGAAAAAACATTGCGCTCTTCCCACGCCAAAACCTGGGCGATCCCTTCTCCTAAACGCATCCCCGTATAAGAACCAGGACCTGCAGAAAAAAAGAAGTTCATCGTTTTAAGATCTAAATTGTATTTTTTAATCAGATTATAGATTTCAACATGGATAACTTCCGAAGGTTTTTTTTCATTTGTATCGTTATACTCGACCCATTTAAAATTTGAATCGAGCAAACCAATAACTAATCCAGAAGTACTATCCACATATAAAGAATGCATTAAAAGAACCTAGTCACATCATTAAAAATTGCACCAACCATTAACATTAAAAGAACCGATAATCCAACCTGTTGAGCAATTTCCATTTTACGTCTTGATAAAGGCCCGCGATTAACAATCTCAAGCACGATGAACATAATATGCCCACCATCAAGAACTGGAATTGGAAACAGGTTAATAACCCCAAGGTTTACAGATATCAGCGCCATTAACTGGAAGAAATACGAAAGCGATGTATTGAATGAATCGTGGGCCACTTTACCGATTGCCAGTGGTCCACCAATTGACTTAAGTGAAACCTGATTCGTAAGAAGCTTAACAAATCCATCTACTGTCTTTTTCATTGAGTCCCATGTACGTGTCACTGCCACGCTCACTGAACTAAATAGTCCTTTTGATTTCGTTAAAACAAAGTTCGTTTTTAACACTTCAACAAAACTATACACTCCAAGAAGTTTTACTGACTTCCCGTCTTGCATACTTGTTTCAGGAGTTACTGTATATTTTTTTAACTCTCCCTTGCTGTAAACTTCAACTTCAACCGATGCTTTAGCGATCGTTTGTAGCTTCGTTCTTAGCTCTTCAAAGCTGTAGACTTTCTGACCTTCTAAGCTAGCAAAAACGTCATCGCTCTTGATTCCAACTTTGTCAGCAGGAGAACCCATATTTACACTTCTAACCATTAAATCAATCGAACGAAGTCCGCGTGAATCAAGGGCCATGATTAAAGACTGAAGGTCAGTGTATTCCACTGCCATCTCTTTTCCGGCATTCAAATCAACTTTTACTGTATCAGCAGAAAGATCTTCTCCGGCCACAACTGGATAAACATAAAGAGTTTTTACGTTTTCCATTGTCGCTAGCTCTTCCACAGAATGCTTGAAATCAACTTGTCCTTTAACTGGTGTGACAACAAAACGATTTGAGTTTTGGTCAACAAAGTAGGGCTTTCTTAAAAATGGAGGATACTTCAAAACTTCTTCAAAGAATTTATCTCCGGCAAAGTTCACTGGTAATACTTTCGTTTCACCATTTCTTTTTACTGTCAGCTCACTTACAGCTGTATTTCCATCAACCATTAAGTCAGAAGGATTATAAACTTCATTGTTATTAACTTTAACCAGTACGTCCCCTGTTCTTAATCCATTTTGGTAAAGAGCAGTTTCACTCGTAATTGCACCAATTTTAATTTCAGGAATTCTTTCTCCAATAATCAGTAGAGAAAAGAAAATCACGAAAGCTAGAATAAAGTTCGCTAGCGGCCCACCCATTACGATCCAAAAACGCGCCCACTTCCCTTGGTGAGTAAAGCTATGCTTTCTTTCACTCTCAGGAATGTCGTCTTTGTTAAACGGATCATCTCCAAACATTTTTACATATCCACCAAGTGGAATCGCAGACACAGCATATTCTGTGTCTCCCCATTTTTTCTTAAATAACTTTGGACCAAAACCAATTGAGAAAACTTCAACTCTTACGCCAAAAAGACGAGCGAATAAAAAGTGTCCCAACTCGTGAAAGAATACGAGTGGTCCTAAAAAGACGATAAAAATAACAATTTTTTCTAATAACATGGAAGCCTCTTAATTTCAGAGTTCTAAAGTGAGATTTGCTGTCCTAGATATTTTACAACAATAACGAAAAAAGGCGATAGAAAGATAAGGCTGTCTATACGATCGTATACCCCGCCGTGCCCTGGAATCAGGTTTGAACTGTCTTTAATTTCAAACTCTCTCTTAATCTTTGACTGGATTAGGTCACCAACTTGTGACATTGCTCCGCATAGACCAAAAATAACTGAGTAATACCATCTGAATTCACCAAAAAAGATGTTCCAGGCAACAGATCCGCATACTGCTGCAATGATTATCCCACCAATGAAACCTTCTACAGTTTTCTTAGGGCTTACAGCTGGCCAAAGTTTATGTTTCCCAAAATTTTTGCCCACAAACCAAGCACCAGTATCCATTGAGTAAGTAACAATCAAAAGCATACCCAGGATTTGTCTCCAGGCTTCACTTTCAAAATGAATTCCAAAAGAAAGCATGGGAAGCACAACCAACACAGCAATGATTGCCGGATTTTTTTCAGTGCTTTTTTTCATAAACCCAGAAGCTAGTGGAATTCTAAAAAGATAATAAATCAAAAACACGTTCATCATCAAAGAAGCAAGTGTAAACACAGTCAGTGAGAAGGGAGTTTTAAATCCATTGATCGCAATAAAAAACAAACTGAAAAACACGACGACGTATTTATAGATAAAATCGCGACGAGTAAGTTTGGCAAAATTAATTAGAAGTTCATCAATACAAAGAACACTTGCCACTAAAACAGCAATAAGAGTTGTCGATTTACCAAAGTAAACTGCCGCTACAACCAAAATGGCCATTACGACTGCAGAAATAATTCTTTCTTTTGTATTCGACATCATTAGCCTCGAAGTATTTTTTGATTTTCGCGAGCTACTATGATGTTATCCTGAAGTGAAGAAACAGGTGCCACTGCGCCGAATCTTCTTTCTCTTTTTGCCACTTGTTCGATGATATACCTGAACTCAGTTACCGTAAAATCCGGCCATTTTGTTTCTGTAAAAAACATCTCTGCGTAAGCAATTTGCCATAACATAAAATTAGAAACGCGGTGATCTCCACCTGTTCTAATTAGTAAATCAACGTCCCCTAGATCAGGAATCATTAAAAAGTCGTTAAGAGCTTCTTCACTGATTTCTTTTCCTGGATGAGCTTTCATGAAACGGTTTACTGCATAAGTAATTTCCGATCTCGCTCCATAACCAAAAGCAAATGTCAGCTTAAGCCCTGTATGATGAGCAGTCTCGTTTTCAAGCTGCCCAATTAATTTTTTTGTATTTTCCGGAAGATTAGAAATATCTCCCATAATTTTAAAACGGATATTGTTTTTAATAATTCTTTCACGCTCTTTCTTTAAAAACTTATAAAGAAGGTTAAAAAGAACTAAGACCTCAGTCTGCGGACGACTCCAGTTTTCAGAAGAGAACGCGTACATTGTCAGCGCTTCAATCCCTAAGTCATCTGCTTCCTGAACAATATGAGAAACCACTGCAGAACCGCGCACGTGACCCCACACTCTCGGATGAGAGCGCTGTTTCGCCCAACGGCCATTGCCATCCATGATGACAGCGACGTGCTTGATCTTATGAGAAAGTGATTCCACTTTTTTATCCAATTATACTGCCAGTACTTCTTTTTCTTTATTAGCGATAACAGTATCGATTTCTTTCGTGAACTTATCAGTGATGTTTTGAATTTCCGTTTGGATTTTCTTTGAATCATCTTCTGAAATAGTCTTATCTTTCTCTGCTTTTTTAATCGCATCGTTAGAATCACGACGTAAGTTTCTTAAAACAACTTTAGCGTCTTCACCGATTTTCTTGATTTCTTTAGCGATGTCTTTTCTCTTGTCTTCAGTTAATGAAGGAAAGTTAAGACGGATAAAGTTACCATCGTTAGTTGGTGTAACACCAAGATTTGCACCAAATAGTGCTTTTTCAATCGCACCCAACATCGTTTTATCGAATGGTTGAATTTGAAGTAAACGTGCTTCTGGAGTTGAGATTTGTCCCAACTGAGCAAGTGGAGTTAGAGATCCGTAATATTCAACTTGCACACCATCTAAAACAGATGCTGATGCTCTTCCTGTACGTACTTTTGTTAATTGGTGCTTAAGCGAATCAACCGCTTTTTTCATCGAATCATTTAATGAAGCTTGAGTTTCTTTCATCATAATGACATCCCCTTTCGTTAGTTAGTTAATTATTTATTCGTTACAATTGTACCAATGTTATCACCTAATACAGCACGTTTGATATTTCCTTTTTCAAACATATTGAAAACTAGGATATCAATTTCGTTATCCATAGAAAGGCTGATCGCTGTTGAATCCATAACAGCAAGACCTTGGTTTAAAACATCCATGAACTTAAGTTTATCAATTTTTACAGCATCTTTAAACTTCATTGGATCTTTATTGTAGATTCCATCAACTTTTGTTGCTTTCATAATTACTTGTGCGTCAATTTCATTCGCACGAAGCGCTGCAGCTGTATCCGTCGTAAAATACGGGTTCCCAGTTCCAGCAGCAAAGATCACCACTCTTTTCTTTTCAAGGTGTCTTACAGCACGTCTTCTAATGTACGGCTCTGCAATTTCTTGCATATCAATAGCAGTCAACACTCGAGTGTTGATACCATGTCTTTCTAAACTATCTTGAAGTGCCAGCGAGTTAATAACTGTCGCAAGCATCCCCATATGATCAGAAGTCGTTCTATCCATTCCCTTAGTTGCTCCCGCTACTCCACGGTGAATATTTCCACCACCGATAACGATTGCGATCTCCACACCCATCGACTGAAGTTCTTTAACTTCTCCAGCAATAGTGTCTAGTATTTCTGCTGAAATACCATGTCCTTGCTCACCAGCAAGTGCTTCTCCAGAAAGTTTCAAAAGGATTCGATTGTACTTCATTAGTTCTTCCTCAATTTGTAGGTCAAAAAAAAGGGGCCTTTAAAGCCCCTTTTTGTAATTTTCATAAAATAATAATTACTGTTTTCCACCAGTCATAGAAGCAACTTCAGCTGCGAAGTCGTCAACTTTTTTCTCAATCCCTTCTCCAAGGTTGAATTTTACAAATCTTCTTACGTCGATTTTCTCTCCAACTTTGATAGTAAGTTCATTGATAAGATCCTGAACTGAAATGTCCGGGTTCTTAACGAATTTTTGATCAAGAAGACATACTTCAGTAGAAAGTTTTTTAACTTTTCCATCAACGATTTTAGAAATCATTGCTTCTGGTTTTCCTTCTTCTTTTAATTGAGCTGTATAGATTGCAATTTCTCTTTCTACGAATGCTTGGTCCATTTCAGAAGCTCTTACGAATTTCGGATCAGCAGCAGCTACGTGCATAGCTACGTCTTTTACGAAAGTTTGGAAATCTTCTGATTTAGCTACGAAGTCAGTTTCACAGTTTACTTCAACCATTACACCAATTCTTCCACCGTGAATGTATGATCCAATCATACCTTCTGCAGCGATACGAGATTGCTTTTTCTGAGCTGCTGCTAGACCTTTTTGTCTTAGGTAATCGATCGCTTTTTCAAGGTCACCATTAACTTCGCCAAGTGCTTTTTTACAGTCCATCATTCCAGCGCCAGTTTTTTCTCTTAATTCAGAAACAAGCTTTGCAGTAATTTGTGTCATATCTATTTTCCTTAAACTTAAAAATTAATTCTAAAAACTAATACTTATTCGACTTATTCTTCATCTACAAGATCGATATCTTTTTCGTATTTGCTGATGATTTCTTTTTCAAGGGCCATATCACGAGAAGAATCTTTAGAGTTTGATTCAAGTTTATTGTTTTTCTTAGCAAGGTTCATCCCTTCAGTAACTGAGTTAGCGAAGTATTCTGTGAACATTGATACAGACTTAATTGCGTCGTCATTTCCTGGAACAACATAATCAACACCAGTTGGATCACAGTTTGTATCTGTAATAGCTACAACAGGAATCCCTAGGTTGTTTGCTTCAAGGATTGCGATTCTTTCATTGTTTGGATCGATTACGAATAGAGCTCCTGGAAGCTTCTTCATATCTTTAATCCCGCCAAGAACTTTTTCTAGCTTGATTACTTCTTTCTCAATGTTGATTCTTTCTTTTTTAGTTAGAAGACCGAAATCTCCTGTTTCTTTCATTTTTTCTACTTTACGAATTTTATCGATCGAAAGAGAAACAGTTTTCCAGTTAGTAAGCATTCCACCTAACCATCTTGAAGTAACAAAGTTAGCTCCACAGTCTTGAGCAGCTTTCATAACAGTTTCTGATGCTTGTCTTTTTGTTCCTACGAAAAGAACTGGCTTTCCTTCAGCAGCAGTTTTTTTAAGGAAATCGTATGCGTCTTTTGCAAGAGGAATAGTTTTAGCAAGATCGATAATGTAGATACCGTTCTTCTCACCGAAAACGTATTTCTTCATTTTTGGGTTCCACTTTTCTGTCTGGTGACCAAAGTGTGCGCCTGCTTCTAACAGACCTTTTAGAGATAATTCTGACATAGAGACTCCGTTGGTTAATCGAATTGTCTGTGAGCCACTTTCATGGACCAACATTTCAGACAACTGAAATTATTAATGAGCTATGTTGATAACATAACCCCTGAAATTGAGCAAGTAGAATGCGAGTCAGGAAGCCGTTTCCCGCTCCCTATTCCCCAATGAAATTCGACTTTATTTATTGTATCTAAACCAGACTATTTTGGACCCGTCATAAGACAAGTCCAAAACATTTCCAGGACTATGTTAACGACTCAGAACCCATCAAAACTTTTCTAGGTTTAGAACCCTGCGCAGGCCCCACAACACCCTTTGATTCCATCTCTTCAATCAAATTCGCTGCACGATTATAACCAACACCAAGTCTTCTTTGTAATAATGACGCACTTGCCGAACGATGCTCAAGCACCACGCGCACTGCTTCATCGTACTTATCATCCTTACCACCCGCTGTTTCACCATCTCTCATCGAAACGGCCGTCACAGGCTCCTCCTCTCCGCCATTTTCCAAAAATTCCATCACGTTCGGATCAAACGAAGGAGTCATTTCAGACAACTTATCAGTCAGCGATTCAATCTCTAGTTCTTCAATATAGGCCGAGTGAATACGAGTCGTGTCCACACCTTGCTTATACAACATGTCCCCTTTTCCAAGCAGCTTTTCAGCACCCATCGCATTTAAAATTGTGCGCGAATCAGTCGAAGAAGTTACACGGAAAGAAACTCTTGTGGGAAAGTTCGACTTAATAAGACCCGTGATAACATCAACCGAAGGTCTCTGTGTCGCAAGCATTAAGTGGATCCCCGCCGCTCTGGCCTTAGCAGCTAAACGACAAATATGTGTCTCAATCTCTTTCCCTTTTTGAGTCAGAATAAGATCAGCAAACTCATCGACAATAACAACAATATAAGGAAGTTCATAAGTATCTTCAGTTGCAAATTCATAAAATTTAGAAATTTTATCAAGCGCTGGTCTCGCTGCCGATTTCAATTTATGGTTAAACCCTTCAATGTTTCTCACCCCAAATTCCGACATGATCGAATAACGTCTCTCCATCTCCTGACAGGCCCAAAGAAGTGCCGTCGCTGCCGTTTTCGCCTCAGTAATAACCGGCATAATCAAATGTGGAAGACGAGCATATAAAGCAAGTTCAAGCTGCTTCGGATCGATCAAAATCAATTTCATTTGATTAGGAGACTTCTTAATAAGTAGTGAAACTAAAACTGAGTTAATGAACACCGACTTACCAGCACCAGTCGATCCGGCAACCAGCATGTGAGGCATAGAAGCTAAGTCTACAACAACCGGTTCACCAAACGCATCCTTCCCCATAGCTAGTGGAAGTTGGTGTGATGTATTCGTAAAATCCTTCGATCCAATAATCTCATCCAGGAAAATAAAATCTCTCGGATTTCTAGGAACCTCAATCCCTACAGTCGTTCTACCTTTCATCGGATACACCATACGAATCGGCGACCCAGAAAGAGCAAGTGATAAATCCTCAGCAATAGAAGTAAGTCTCGAAACTTTCTCCCCTGGTCCAAGCTCCCATTCAAACGTATCAACAACCGGCCCTTTAAGAACGTTGATGATTTGCCCTTGAATCTTAAACTCCCCAAGCTTCGCCTGAATTTTCGAAATAATATCGTGGAAGTATTTATCTTCCGGCTGCGAAAACTTCACATCTTGTTTCTTGTGAGAAGCCAACTTCACCAGATTAAAATACTTATCTTCGTTAAACGACTCAACCTTATTAGTGTGACTGTTAAATGTAGAAATTTCAGACTCATCTACATATTCATCGTCATCACCAGAAATCACAACCGGATAACTTTCATCATCAGACTCAGTTGCTTCAACTCGCTTAACTTCAGTAATCGGAACTAAGAACATCCCTTCATTCGTCTGAGTTTGCTCATCCGATTCAGTGATCTCTCCAGTCACCATATCCACCTGCTCCTGCGCATGATTCGGTAACATAATCGCTTCTTCAGACACGGCCGTTTCTTCAGCAGGCTTAGCGTAATTCGCAATCTTAGCTGCAACCTTTTCTTTTAAAGTAGGTTTAGGCATTTCAAGCGCTGGAACTTCTTCTTCTAGTTCACCCTCTTCGCGAGGCTTGATCCCAAGTCTATTCTTAAGAAGTAATAACTTCTCATGAACATTCTCAGACGTTCCTTGATAATTAAAATTCTTAATCTCATCCGCTGCCATTTTAACTTTATCAGTAAAGCTTCCTCTGAAAGCTCCCCATAAAAATAAAGTCGCCGCCACGGCCCAAACCAAGAACATAGAAAACGCCGAAAAAGTCATATCAAGAATCTGATACAACCCAGCTCCTAAAAGCCCCGGCTGAAAATAAAAAATTGTAAATAATGAAAAAATTGAAAGTGAGATAATATTTAAGGCATCAATCCAGTCAGCTCTTTTAGAAAAAACTAAAACATAGAATGAAGTAAAGATAGCACATGGGATAAGAACCCACGGCCCAGAATAGTAATTAATGAAATTTAAAAAACTCGTCCCGTAATAAGCAAAGAACCCATGTGAAGACGAAGAAGAAATAGAAAGATAATTATCCGGCAAAGTATCTCTATAATAAAAAACCACAAGCGTGATAATCGTTAAGAAAAACAGACCGAACAATTCGTATTTAAGTATTTTTGTATTCATACTTAAATTCTACATCATGATTTTTTTTTGGGAATGAAAAAGCAATTTGATAGGCTAAAAACAAAAAACCCCAAGACAAGCTCGGGGTTTTTTAAAAATAAAGAGGGTGCATTGACCTTTTCTCACACCAAGCTTCCCTGGCACTACCTTCGGCGCTGAAGAGCTTAACTTCCGAGTTCGGGATGGGATCGGGTGTT
>JBEIPV010000110.1:0-9451 GCA_040376855.1 Bacteriovorax sp. | reverse complement strand
CGCCGGTCAGATGGAGAAAGAGAGGGATTGCGATGAGTGCACCACCGGCACCGGTCAAACCCATAATGATTCCAACGATTAAGCCTATGATTAAGTGGTCCAACTTCATCCTCTTTGACAATTAATTAGTATTATAATATTATAAAAGTGTAATAATGTCAAGGGAGGTCTTTTGTGATGGCAATTTATGGGGGAGTCATTATTGGTTTGGCCGTAAGTATCATGCTTCTATTTAATGGAAGGGTTACCGGCATCAGTGGAATTATTGGCGGTCTTTTGGATAAAAAAACAGCGGATAACGGCTGGAGATTTTCTTTTATTGCTGGATTGATTGTCGGCGGGATTATCTTAAGATTCTTTTATCCCGATTCGTTTATCTTAATTTCAAAAAGCACTAAAGTTGACTATATCATTGCAGGATTTCTAGTGGGGGTTGGTACTTTACTAGGTAATGGCTGTACATCAGGTCATGGAGTTTGTGGGATTTCAAGGCTCTCGTTACGCTCTATTGTCTCTACATTAACTTTCATTTTTTTTGGAATCATTTCAGTCATCGTTTTTAAATTACTAAGAGGTGAGTTATGAGAAGTGTCGTTGCTTTTTTTGTTGGTATCCTTTTTGCTCTTGGATTAGGTGTAAGTGGAATGACCAGACCAGATATCGTTCGTGGTTTTCTTGATGTGACTGGTGAGTGGGACTGGCGTTTAATGGGAGTTATGATTGGAGCAATCGGAGTGCATATGATTGCATTTAGACTTATCACTAAAAGAGCGTCTCCTATTTTAGATTTAAAATTTCAATTGCCGACCAAAAAAGATCTTGATTACAGACTTATAGTAGGGGCGATGATTTTTGGAATTGGTTGGGGATGGGCCGGTATCTGCCCGGGTCCTGCCATTGTTAGTTTGGCCTCAGGTAATGTTGTATTTGTCCTATTTATTATTTCCATGTTGATAGGAATGAAAACCTTTCAGCTTTTCGACTCGAAGTTAAAAACTAAATAGAGGTTTAAAATGAAACATGAACTTATTTTTCATCAACTTTTTGATAAAGAAACATCAACTTATACTTATCTTTTAGGAGATGATGAAACAAAGGAAGCTGTTCTTATTGACCCTGTCATTGAGAATATAGATAGGGACATTCAATTGATTCAGGATCTAGGGCTAAAGTTAAAATACTCTCTGGATACTCACGTGCATGCTGATCATATCACTGCTTCAGGTGAAATCAGAAAGCGTACAGGGGCCTTGATAGGGATTAGTTCAGCATACGACCTTAGCTGTGCAGATCTTCGTCTGGAAGACGGACAGGAAATTGTATTTGGATCACGAAAAATTAAAGTGATTCACACTCCTGGACATACCAGTGGGTGTTTATCTTATAACGTTGATAACCTGCTTTTTACGGGAGATGCTTTATTGGTACGAGGTTGTGGACGAACTGATTTTCAGGGCGGATCATCGGAAAAATTATTTTCCAGTATTCGCGAAAAGTTATTTCTATTGGACGAAGAGACAGTTGTCTATCCAGCACACGATTATAAAGGATTTTCAAAAACAAGTATTGGGCATGAGAAAAGATTAAATCCTCGCCTTAATTTAAATATTACCAAAGAAGAATTTGTAAAAATCATGGGAAATTTAAAACTTGATAATCCTGTAAAGATTAAAGAAGCGGTTCCTGCCAATTTACATTGTGGACTTTAATTGTTTTGTTGATTGTTTTAAATCTCCCCGAATTGTTTAAGACAAATCGGGGAGATGATGCTTTATAGGTCAAATGTAAGAGAAGTGTAAAATTCAACTAATTGTTGTTTTGTACTAGTTTTATTCGTGTAACGAAGCCCTAGATTGATTGGTAAAATCCTGAAGATTTTAGACTCAAACTCCATCTCCATACCCATACTATTGTAAGTTAAGTTTTGTAGTGATGATTCGAGTTTTGTTGAATCAAAAAATGCATTAGCAATAATTCTTCTTAAGTAATAATACCCACCAGCATTGAAATCTGGATAGGCAATTGGAAAATGATAATTAGCAGAGACTTTTCTGTACTCTGGCACACTTTCATAATCGTATCCTCTAGAGAAGACATATCCGGTAGGAGAAGTATCAGCGCCCATAAAGCGGTAAACGTTTTTGGCCACTTTTTGTTTTTCCTGATCAAAAGTTAGTGTCAACCCATTATGATCAAAAAGCCCCGGCGTAGTGATTTGCGCCTGTTGATAGAATCTGTGAGTAGAAGAGTCAGTAGAAGATGGGTTATGAGCATTGTCATATCTCACCTTGTAACTTAAGGCCCAAGGAGCAGTAATTGATCTCGCATTTGGGTTCTTAAAAAATGCACCTGAATACTCGGCAGTCGTTATATAAAAATGCTGAGGATTTGAACTATATGATGGAGCATCTACTTTGCTCATGTCACTGTATTGGGCCTGAGCTTTGATCGCATTTTCAAAGTTAAAAAGTCCCAAAGTATAAATGTCCGGGATCAACATGCTGACGGCGGCATTTTTTTCTTTCCATTTTAATTGATCCGTTGAATTCAATAATTCAACTTCACGATCTTTAGCTTCAGTTGACAGTCTAAAAAGAGGATAGAATTTTTTAATATCTAAATTGAATTGTGAGTAGCTCGTATTCTCTTCAGAGTGACTTCCCAAAGTGGCACTCATCCCAAGAGTCCCCAGGTAGTTATCAGTTTGTGCTGAAAGAGCGAAGCCACGACCGCCGATAAACCCCCAGCTATGCGGAACAAAAAGACGAGAGTCAATGTGCCCGTAACTTTCGGGAGTGTATTTATCTGCGTTTTTTGTGTACAGGTCTTTTTGATCATCAAAAGATTGAACTGGAAAATTATTGTAGTTATCAGATGGAGATTTTCCCAGGTAGTTGAAGTTAACTAGTGAAGAAGAATCCATTTGTTTACAATCGGCCAGCGAACTCATCGCTATTTTAGAACCATAAGAGTCCTGGTTGCTGTAATACAACGTTTGACCATTTACTGACGGAGTTGTTGCACTGATTTTAGATTGAGTACATTGTGCTAGTCCACCGGATTTACCTATTCTGAAGATGTCAGTTGCGCCCATGTACTGGGCCTGGAAGTAGATATTTTCTGCTTCATCTGATGTTAGAGAGTAAATGTTGTTTCTAGAAGCAGGAAGAAGATTCTTTACTTCATTCGTTTGCAGGTTGACTCTGTTTAGTGATTTATGACCAGAGCTATCAGCGAGAATGGCAAAAACTTCATTATCATTGATAGGGTAGATCTCGCTGAAGTTAAAATCTTTTAAATGAACTGAGCGCAATTTATTTCCCTGAAGATCAAATTCGCTTAAGTTCCATTGATGATGAGTTGTGAATTCTGTCGCATAAATTTTAGTGGCAGATTTATTTAAGCGTGGAGAGTAAAGTCTCTGACCAAAAGTGATCTTCTTTTTATCACCTGTGTTGATATCCATCAGGATGATGTCAGAGCTTCCTTTGTATCCATATCTTGAGTCAGGTAAGTACTGAGCGTAAACACTTTTTCCATTGGCCATGTGGAATTGATTCAAGTCTTTTACGAAGGGTAATTCAGCAATTTTTTCTTTTTTGCCGTCCACTTCTTTGTAAAGAGACCAGTAAGAGTCAAGATCATAGTAAAGAGAGTAGGTCGCATTTCCTTCTTTGTAAGGAAAGATATTTTCTCTGTATTCTTCGACAGGTGCACTAGGATCAGCGTCTTTGCTCCACTCAGCTTTTAATCCATTCATCGTTTCATTGTAAAAATCTATGAAATCCTGGCCAGAATGAGCTTTGAATGAAGAATACAATTTAAATGGGTGTGGATAAACAGTTACATCAAAAATAACTTTCTTCCAAAAATCGTCGCCGAATTTTTTGGTAGCATTTGAAATAAGGACATATCCATAGACGTATTGGTTAACTAAAGCATTGTTATATGAACCGTTAACAAACTCATCATAAGTTGGAATTTTATTACTTAAAACAAGGGCCTTTAAACGGGCCATAAATATAGGCGAGCGGCCTCTTCCAGCATCAGTATACTTTGTTTCACTCCAGACGGCGTCACCTTCCATGTACCATGACTGAAGACCGGTAAAAACGAGGAACTGCTCACCTAAGTCTCCAAATAAGTAACTCACTCCTTTGACTGTATTTTGTTTGTAGTTATCAAACTGCATCACGTGACGGTATTCATGAATGGCCAGTGTTTGGTACCATTCGCTTGAGCCGACAAAGTCAGTAAAAGATGAAGAGCTAAACCATTCACTTCTTCTTGGTCCAAGAGTGACAAATCCATTTGGTTCACCCATTTCAGGACGAATCACTAACGTAAATTGTTTAGGTTGTTTGATGTCGTAAGTAAGCCCTACGTAATGCGAGTAGTGTTCTACCAGATTGGCAAGATAAAGGGATTTATCTCTTAAGTAGTCAGGGTAGATAAGTTTAACATTTTCATTCGAAATGGTTTCCCATTTAATTGAAGATGAACTTTGAGTTAAGGGCATTTCTTCTAAAATTTGCGAGTAAGCACTTGCAGAAAAAAGGAAAAGAAACAGATACTGGGCCATTCTCATAAATTAACCTTGGTAAGAGTTTATCTTTAATTGTTAAATATTTTCCCGCTATTTATAGCATTAGGAATAAGTAAGAGATATTTTTTTCGCAACAAGAATGGGACACTTGAAAGGTTTTGGTCTTAGATCATTGCGTCTGAGATTCCTAAGCCTTTATAAATTCGTTTGACCTTTTATTTTTTGTACTTAAACTCTCAAAGAATTTTTAAATTAGATTAGGGTCTTATGAGTTTAAATAGAGCGACAGGAAGAAAACTACAGATATTATCCGAAGAGTATCACGAGTCTCATCAGCTGGATTTGTTGAGCTTTGTTTCCGAGCAGGTTGCCGAGTTATCTGCAAAAGAAAAACAGCCACGCGCTTCAACGCCTAAAACTCCAGTACCAGCACCAAAAGTCGCTTCTTATCATTGCCATGGAAACGTCGATAGTAACAAAACCTTTTCAAATTTTTGTCTAGGGAAGTCTAATCAGTTTGCAGTTGAGGCCATTAAAAGATTTATCTCTAGTACTAAAACTGATTTTGGACTGATTTTTCTTAAGGCAGCAAGTGGACTCGGGAAGTCTCACATTCTCCACGCAGTTGGAAGTGAGATGATGAGCTTAAAAAAGTCATTTTACTTCAATTCACCACAGTTAATGTCTCCATTGATCGACACTTTTAATATGCTTAAGTTTTACGATATTCTTCTCATTGACGATATCGAAGAGATTGAAGGCAACACTGAACTTCAAAAAATCTTTTGCCAGCTCTTGGATTATGCTTCTGCTGGTAAAATTAAACTAATCATTGCCGGAGCGAAGTTACCCAAAGACCTGAATGGTTGTGATGACCGTATTAAGGGAAAACTTTCGGCCGCTCTTATTCATCATATTGATGAAATGAACAATGATCTTGCATACGCCATTGTTGAATCAAGAAGTGCGAGTTTAAATTTAGATCTTCCAGATAGTGTTAAACGATTGGTGTCTAATCAAGTGGGTTTTAATGTCTACGGATTAGAGAGTCTTCTTTATAAGTTTAAAAATGCCAGTGAGATTAAAGGACAGAACATCACTTTAGAAATGGCCTTGGATGAAATTAAGGACAATAAAGTTATCTATCGTTCGGATGAGTTTCGTGCTCTTTTAAGTTCTGTGGCCGATGTTTTTAAGATTAGTGTTGAAGAATTAAGTTCTTCGGTGAGAAAGAAGGAATTCGCGCTTGCAAGGCATGTGGCGATGTATATTCTTAAAGAGAAAAAAGGACTTGGGATTATGAAGATAGCAGAACTTTTTGAGAGAGATCATAGCTCTGTCGTTTATGCTATTGCTCGTATAACCAAGCAATTAGAATCAGACTTCGAAATGTCTAAAAAAATTGATTGTATCGTTAACTAATTGTTCGGTTATAGAAACATCTTAATAGGTGTATTTACTGTCCCGAAGTAATGGACAATCATTAGAAAATGAAAAAATCTTAAATACATTTAAAACGATGCAAGATATGACCACTCCCAGAGGTCCATATGAAATTAATCGTTTTAATAACTGCATTGTCTTTTTCCATTACAGGCCATAGTTTTGCTGAAGTTGCTCCTTACCAAGGTTCTAAGGCAAAGGACGTCTGGGCGGCCATAAAACGTGACCCATATAGAGTACTTCCCACAGACAAAGTAAAATATAAAGACTTGTTTGATGGTGCTGTTGACCTGATTCAAAGAAGTGCAACAAGAACCTTAAATGACCACAATGATCTATTGCCTTATTTTACAAAACTTGCTCATCCTAATGGCATTTGTTTAAAAGGTGAGTGGATGATTACAGAAAAAACTTCATTTTCTGGTCTTTTTAAGAAAGATTCATCTGCCATAATCATTGCACGTGCATCAGTTGCCATGAATAAAACTGAAGCTGGAGATCTTAGAGGTTTTGGTTTCGCTGGTAAATTATTTCCAACAAATGATGAGACTCAAACAGTTTTGACTGCCAATTTCTTTTTAGCTGACGATTTGGGGGGAACTAAAGCTCAACATTATACTGACGTTGAGATGACTAACGAGCCAAAAGTATCTAAGACGATGGCCGTTCTTGCTAATTTTAAATACGCCATTAAATTGGCCACGACTTTTAAAAAAGTTGATGAAAATCCTGGAATGAGACAGGTGTATGAGATTGCAGAGGCCAATAGGGCCCCAGACGAAAAATTAAACACTCCTAAGTGGATGATGGTTAAGAGTGCTCCAAAACAATTCAAGGTTGATGAAAGTGATTTTAGAAATGAATTAAATATTTCAGTGAACAGAGCTGATCTTTATTTTGATATATATGTAGCTACAAAAATTATAGACGGTGAGAAAAATTGGTCCAAAATTGGACAGATAAGATTTGAAGAGTCGATCGCCTCAAGTGCTTGTGATCATAAACTTCATTTTCACCATCCAAAATGGAGAAGTGACTTAGAGTAGAATTTTGTCATGTTAGTTTCTATGCACGCTGTGCTTTAATTAATAAATCTTCAAATTCAGATTTGTGATCCGGAAAATCTCTGGTTGCTTGAAGAACTAAACTCTCAAGTGACCCGAGTTTTCTCTTCATATTGATACTTCGTTCGATAAGACCTCTATAGATCAGCACGTCTTTAATTTTTTTGGCAAGAAGGCGCTCGCCAGTCATGATAACCATTTGATCATCTTTTGAAGTACGATGAATGACATGAAAATAAACTCCCTGAACATTTTCCGGCCACAGGTCCAGATCAGTTTCTTCAAACATGTTCAACAAAATATCTAATTGGTCACATTCTTCAAAACTTTGAGAGATATTTTTTAATATTTCATATTTCCCATTAGAAAACTTAAAAGAACCCCTTAGTGCATCTACCGCCTTATCGATTTCACGCTGATTGATAAAGTATTTCCCAAGAATCGCAAGCCCTGCTGAAATGGAGGTTTGAGTTCTGGTTTCAGGCGTCTGAATCGTGCGGTAAACTTTTAAATAGTTATTAATATCCTCATACTTTTCATTGATAATTGAGAGCCTGATTAATTCAGGAATTCGATTCGAAGGTGTGGGATACTTCTTTGCCATAGTTAAATTAATATCGTAGGCCTTTTTGTAATCATTTTGGTGATAATAAATGGATCTTAGTCTATTGAGAGACTTAAAGTACTCGGGGTTATGTTGAACAGATTCTTCATACGAAGAAATCGCCTTTTCTTTTAATTCATATTCGGTATAAAGCTGCCCGAGGAAGTAGAATCCTTCATAAGGGCGTGCGTTTAATTTTACAGCAGTTTGAAAAGACTCCATGGCCCTTTCCAGATTTCCTTTTAGAAGACTCGTGCGGCCTTCTTCAATTTTAGTGACATAGTTAGATGGAGCAATTTTAGTTTTTACACTTTGAAGGACACTGTCAATGACTGAAGAGCCGGTAAAAGGCTGCACAATAATTCCGTCCATGTCATATTCCAAGGCCAGGGCAACTTCTTCGATGGCCGCTGAATCAGCAATAATAAAAAAACCTGAGCCTAGGCGATTAGGAACATTTTTTAGATGGTGATCAAAGAGCCCTACAGAGCTTCCGCCGTTGATTGTATTATTTCCAATAATATAATGAGGTCTTTTGGTTTCAATAATGTTTAAGGCATCGGTATAATTATCACAATCGATCATGTTAGAGAGCTTAGATCCGATTTGAACAACTGACTTTTTTATTGATGTGCGTGTACTTGTTGAGGCATCAATAATTAACCAGGTCTTATTCTCGAAATAATCGAGAATTGCTTTGTTTTTCTTGTCGAGGGGGTCAAAGTATTCGCTCATTTTATTCTCTATTATGATGTTGCTTCATTAATAATTCGTTAATCTCGTCTTGATTTTTAGAATACATCTTTAATATTTTTCTCCAGGTAACCTGGTCATATTGAGAAAAACGTAAATCTATAAAAACCATTTCCTTACTTAAATTGCTCGATTCAATTTTCTCTACTTTTGCTATCGCTTCAAAAAGTGCTTCCTTATAACTTCCAGAGTTGGGGATAGTTATTTTTTTTCCCGTTTCCATACTTAGAAAAAAAAGAGTCAACGTATGTCCTTTCTGACAGATGTTGATAGGGATTTCTAAGGTGATCCCATCGTCTTTTAATTCCTTTATTAAAATCACTTCTGTCTTCGTAAAAAGCACATGGCTTGTTTCATTACGTATGCAGAGTTTGTGACTCACTGGAGTAAGAGACTCTTTAAAAATGTAATCAGATAAGAGCTGAACCATAGGCTCAATTGTATATTAAGAAATCTTTATGTTATGGCCTGACCACTTTTTCCGGAGTGGAATAGGCGGCCCAGACGCTTGTATTTGTTTAATAATGTAGAATAAATTATTTGTTGTTTATGAGTTGTGATGTTTAGGCGTGTGTAGGATGAATTTGGCCAGTATTAATGGCACTAGTTTTATTTCATTGAACAATAAAATTTCTCGTTTTTATGATAATAATTTTTCAATCATATTTTTAGCGTGAGGGAATTCTATAAGCATTTTTTCTTTATCGCCCATTTCAAAATCACTAAAGTGAAATGCAGGTGCAACTGTACAACCTGTGAATGCGAATTGTGATCCATCAGGTAGATAAGCACCAAACCAAACATTTGCTGGAACAACATACTGAACATTTTTTTTATCGAGGATAGTTTCTTTAATCATTCCCGTATTTGTTATTTCGACTATTGAAATTGAATCCCCATCATAGAAGTGCCACATCTCATCTGACTTAATTCGATGAAAACTGGATTTTTGTCCTTTTTCTAAAAGATAAAAGATTCCGGTAGAAAACTCGGAGCGATAGGTTTCTTTAAAGAATCCTCCTTCAGGATGAGGGAGTAGAT
>JBEIPV010000062.1:0-17982 GCA_040376855.1 Bacteriovorax sp. | reverse complement strand
GTTAAAATATTTCTCATGGGAAATTTTTCTTTATGATCTCGCAGGAAACTGGCAACGTTATTATTTGCATCAGCACCATCAAAGTATCCAAATTTCTTATTTGTTTTTTGTCCCATAAATTTTCCCATGGCCTCTTCAATCATAGTGGCAAGTTCTTTGGTGTGAGTCCACAGCAGGGCATGGCCTCCATCTTGAAGAAGTTTGATATTGATATTTTTAAAAGTGAGTAGTGGATTAAACTGGCGCTCGCGGTTGATGCCTTTATAACAAGTCTGATCACCTTCACCCATAATCACCACAACTGGAATGTTGTTGTCTCTGAGTGCTTCAAGGTTTTTAATTACGCTGGCGTGTTCAATATCTTTTTCCAGAACGGATTGTGCCAGCCTTTGTGCATTATAGTATTCAAGTGAATCTTTAATGTAGTGTTCAGGTGGAGTTTTGGGATGTGAGCTCTCTTTCACCATTTTTTCAATGCTCTTTTTTGCCAGGGCCGGCAAAGCGACATTTCTAAAAAGATCACTAAGAAGCAATCCCTTCATTAGTGCACCAGGTTTTTTAGGTGGAAACATATAAGGAGCAACAAGAATAACCAGCTTAGTGGATTTATTGATGACGGCCTGTTTGAGAGCTTCAACACAACCAAACGAATAACCTAGTTGAATGTCTGCGCCTTCAATTTCTTTAGTACTTGTCGCGAGGATGCGGTCGTAATCGATAATGTCTAAGTCTTTTAATTGATTTTTTAAGTGAAGAAAATCCGAACCCTTTCCGGGAGAACCGTGGTGGACAATCATTTTAGTCATAGCTCTATACCTTTTTGTAACATCTTCCTGATCGTAAAAAAATCAGGATTTTTTGTGTAAACAGGATTATTTGAAATATTATCCGTCTTTATCGGTAGACTATGATTTTTGTTAATAGTTAAAATGGTTTTTGCCATCTCTAACCCTTCAATTCTTGAACTTTCTTTAATAAGTGCTGCAAAGTTCGATCGAAGGGCATCTCCTGAAACACTTGTTTGGACCTTTTCAATAATGGCCCCATTGTCGATTTTTTTATCCATTACGTGGATGGTGAAGCCGGTAGGTCTGTTGTCCAACAAGGCCCATAGGTCGCACATTGTTCCTCTGTAATCTGGAAGAAGTCCATGATGAATATTGATGGCCGCTATCTTTGGAAGCTTTAAGGTTTTTCCCTTGTAGATAAAGCGGGTACGGGCATTGATGATTAAATCCGTCTCATGGTTTTTTACAAACTCTCTGAAGTCCGGTGAGTTGGGGTTTTCGAAATAGTGAAGCTTGATATTGTATTTTTGGGCCAAGCTTTTTCTATCCTTAGCTAAGGCCTTGAGAGAGTTTTTCACCAAGTGAAATCCGATATGCCTGGCACCCATTAAAGCGAGTAAAAGTCCCTTCACTGCCAAGGCAGGGGAATTGTTCTTTAAGATCACTAGCTCCATGTCGATGTCTTTTTCACTAGATAGTGAGTTGAACAAACCTTCCAGGAAGAGGTTGTAATTTTCAGGGACAAAAGTAACTTCGCTAGTAACTACCAGTATTTTCATATGACTCCAAAAAATCAGTTGTTAATAGTTTAGCCATGTAATGTATTTTTTTCAAAGGGAAGGTGAAAATAACTATCAGGAATCTGTCAGGGGTAAGATAGGGGGTAATTAAACTATAAGTCTTCGAGGTCTCTATGCAGAACATCTCAGTCTATCTTAACCAGAAAGCTTCAAATGGAAGTCGCGATTGGCAAGGAATGATTAACAATGCTCTTTTTAGAAGCCAGATCGAGTATCCGGTGACGAATTCAATTGAAGAATTACATGAACATCTAGAGCGCGATGTAGAAAATAAAGTGGATGCTGTCTTATCTGTTGGTGGAGATGGTACTGTTCATTCAATCATTCAAAAACTGGCCGGAACTGATGTAGGTCTTTTAGTTGTTCCTGGCGGAACGGCAAACGATTTTGCCCGCGTAATGGGATCAAGTTCTAATATCAAAAAAATCACGCAAACAATCAGACTTAATACTCGTAAAAAAATCGATTTAATCAATATCAACGGTACATTTATGGCCACAAATGGCGGTCTTGGGTTTGCTGCTGAAGTGGCCAACGAAATTAATGAACTGAGAAAAGCTTATCCAAACTTCAAAAGTTTTATGAAGTTTTCAGGAAAGAATATCTACTCGTTATTCATTGCTAAAAAAATGCTAAAAAAAGAAATCACAAGTTATAAATTTAAAATTGCTTCAAAAGAATATAACGAAATTGTGATGGCCCCGCTTATTTTAATTAACAATCAGCCGATGCTTGCTGGAAGTTTTGAAGTAGCACCTAAGACAAATCACCAGGATGGAACTTGTAATATCATGATCCTAAAACATGAAAACCGCCTGGAGTTGATTAACTGTTTATTAAAAATCTTAAATGGTAACTTCCCATACGATGATAAAAATCTAGTGACTTTTGAAACAGAAGAAGCACAGATTGATTTATTGGAAGGTGCTGAGAACCTATCTTTTTTTGGCGACGGAGAGATTTTTCAAAAGGCGACAAGCTGGAAAATCAGATGTCTTCCTGAAGCTTTAACTGTTTTTTCACCAAAGGATCAAACTGACCTGGCCAACCTATGTGGTCAGATGGTCAGTCTTACATAAAATATGAATATACTAATCACAGGCGGAACTGGTTTTCTTGGCGGATATCTTATTAAGGAGCTTGCTTCTCAATTTGAAAATATTTATATCGTCTCAAGAAAAGGACAGATTTCAAAGTTCAGTGAATTCCCCAATGTAAAATGTCTTAAAGGTGATATCACTCACCTGGAAGTTTTAAGTATAGATGGAGCTGCAAGATCAGAGTTATTAAACTCAATTGACGTTGTTTTACATGCGGCCGCTCTTTATGATTTAAGTGCATCTTACTCGGATTGTTTTTTACAAAACGTCGTAGGAACACAAAATGTCCTTCACCTTTTAAAAGGCCTAAAAAACCTTAAGGCCTTTTATTATATTTCAACTATTGCTGTTGGCGATCCAGATGTCTTTTTCTTAGACGAAAATCAACTGCCAAAAAGAGCGAAATTTGGCGACGCTTATTCTGAGACAAAGTATCAGGCCGAGCAGATTGTAAGAGACAATGTGAACGAGAGATTCGTAACTAGAATTATCAGACCAGGGATTATTATCGGGGACTCTGTGACTTTTGAAATGGAAAAAGTTGATGGCCCTTATTACTTTCTGGAGGCCTTTAAAAAGTACTCACATCTTTTAAAATTCGCTCCTATTGTTCCCCTGAGTTTTAACCCAAGATCTAAGCTTCCGATTATTCCGGTTGATCATTGCGCTCATTTTATTAAACTCCTGATTGAAAGAGACAGTTATCAGATCCAACTAAAAACTTATCACCTGGTAAGTTCAGAAATTCCAACTTTGATGGAGTTTTTGAAGGATTTGAATAAAAAATTCGGTGTTAAGACTCATTATTTCCCGGTAAAGGAAAACAAAATTCACAATTCTTTATTAAAACTCTTAGGTATTCCCGAAGAAGTTTTACCATTCATGTTTTCGAGAATTTCTTACGATAAGACCAGTACTTTAGAGGATTTGCCCGAGATTAAAGAGAGTACGTACAGTACTTTTAAAACGATCTTGTTTGGCAAATCATAATACTAAAAAACTGTTTTTAGAGTAAATTATGAAAACGATTCTTTCATTGGCCTTTGCCCAGGATCAATATAACTTTGATGAAGAGATAGATTTCTTTGGTGAAGTCTACAGAGTTATACAATACTCGACTAATTTTGATGTTGAGCTCACAGAACGTCTGATAAAAAAATACGACGGGCATTGTGATGTTATCGCCATTAGTGGTATCCCTCAAAAAATAAAATTTAAAAAAGGTTTTTTTCTTCATCCGGTGAGCTACCGTTTAAAAACGGCCGCTAAACATACACCTATCGTCGATGGACAAATTATTAAAGATGTTTATATCCCTTATGCACTAAGGCTTTATCATCTTAAAAATCCTATGTTTTTTAATCGTAAGTCAGTAGGGTTTTACTCTGGTGGATTGCAGATTAGTTTCGTTGAGCCATTGTCAGAAATTTGTAATTCAATGGTTATGGCCGATCCCTTTTTTCTTTTAAAACTTCCTTTTAATCTTCACAGCGCTAAAAGTCTGGAGAGTTTTTTAAAAACTCTAAGCCCGGTTTTAAAAGCGATGAAAATTCAAAAGAATTTTATTCCAGACTTTGATAACAAATCGATGTTTAAGAGTCGTGCCTTAGATGAATTTTTAAGAAGTGATATTTTGGTTGGTAATGAGGCCAATATTAATTTTTTAAATCTATCGCATCTAAAAGGGCGCACATTAATTATTGATATTGTCTCTCCACAATTAGAAAAGAAACTGACAGAGGCCGGATTAAAAGAGGCCTTGATTTGTCTTCCTCAACTTTCAGATCCTAAAATGAATTACTCTATTTTAGAGTCCATCATCCAGATTAAAAAAGGCCCTGGTCTTTCTGTAAAAGAAGACGACGTTATTAAATTGGTTGAAGAAGTGAAGTTTGCCCCGGAGTTGAAAACTTTTAATGTGGACACAGAAGAAGTTGTAAAATTCTCTTTTGTTATTCACCCGCTGTCATCAAGCTATCTCTTTAAACATCCTTATTTGAAGTTTATGAGAAAATACTCAAAACCAATTGAGAAACTGACAGAAGAAGCGATGACTTTATCTCCGGGATTCTACTACGGAAAAATCCAAGGTGTGGTAAGTGAAAAAAACGGCCGAAAGGTTGAAGGACTCATCTATACCATCACTGAAACTCCCAAAAAGATGATGCAGGCAGAGGCCAATGTTATCTATAACAAAATTTTAAAACTATGTGATAAGGCCCAGGTGGCCGGATCAAAAATTATGGGACTGGGAGCTTACACGAAAATTGTAGGGGACGCCGGAGTGACCATTGACAGGTTAAGCCCGATCCCTGTGACAACCGGGAACTCACTTTCGGCCGCTTCCACTTTATGGGCAGCAAAACTTGCTGTTGAGAAGTTAAACTTTGTTAAAAAGGTAGATGGTCATTTTAAAGGGACAGTGATGGTGGTTGGAGCAACCGGAAGTATCGGTGCCGTTTCCGCAAAAATTCTTGCCTTAAGTTGGGATAAAATTATTATCGTGGCCCCACGAGCTTATAAATTAATGGAGCTCAAAGATGAGATTTTAAAAATCAATTCTAAAGCTAAAGTTGAAATTTCCACTGATGCTGACAATTTCTCTGATGTCTGTGACTTGATCATCACGACGACATCAGGACAAGGAAAAACTGTTTTAGATATTATGAAAGTTAAACCAGGATGTGTGATCTGTGATGTCTCACGCCCGTTTGATATTAAAGAAGCAGATGCCATAAGAAGACCGGATGTACTTGTCATTGCCAGCGGTGAGGTGACTCTTCCTGGTGATGTCGATATGAACATTGATTTAGGTCTTGAAGGAAATATCGTTTATGCTTGTCTGGCCGAAACGGCACTTTTAGCAATGGAAGGGAAGTACGAGTCATTCACTCTTTCACGAAACATCAACTACGAAAAAGTTATTGAGATTGACCGTTTGGCCCGCGAGCACGGTGTACGTTTGTCGCAAATCATGGGGCACAGTGGTTTTATCACCGATGCTGAGTTCGACCTATGTAAAGAGCATGCTGAAAGAAAACTAAAAAAATCTACAACATAATTTATAAAAAGAGAGAGTTTAATGGGACAAAAATACTTTTCAGGTCTTAATTATACGTTGGGTAATGAAGATACCAGTGTTGAGATTGAGATGATTAAAGAGCTCAAACCTAAAAGTGTTTTTTCTATTTGTGGAAGCGGGGGAAGATCACTTCCTTTAATGCATGAAGGGGCAGAAAATTTATCTCTGTCAGATTTATCAAAAGAGCAATTGAGACTGGCAGAGCTTAGGCTTGCGACTTATAGAGAGTTAACTCATGAACAGTTTTTAATGTTCTGGGGTTACTATCCGTATTCAGATAACAATCATAAATCAGAACGAAAAGAGTTATTTTCCAAAGTGACTTTGACTCCTGAGACACGTGAGTTTTTCACGACAGTTTTTAGTGAAACTGATTTTGATTCACTTTTATACTTAGGAAAGTGGGAGAGAACTTTTGCCGTTTTTGCAAAAATCAACCGCGTCTTATTAGGATCAGACTACGATCGCATCTTGAGATTTGATAATCTGGATGATCAAGTTGAGTATTACAAAACAAAATTTCCCATGAAGAGATGGAAGGCCTTAATTCAGATCCTGGGGAATAAAGCGATGTTTAATGCCCTTTTATACAAGGGGGACTTCATTACTAAAAACTCTCCGCTGTCGCATTTTGATTATTACTTCCAGTCTTTTGAAAGACTCTTCACCAGAGATCTTGCACAGAAAAGTTTTTTTCTGCAATTATGCTTTTATGGAAAGATTAAATCCCTCTTAGGTGTTCCAGTGGAGGCACAAAAAGAGAATTTTGACCGCGTTCATAAATCTAAGACTAGTGTTGATTACGTTCAGGAAGATTTTGTAAGCTACCTGGCAAAAGGTGAAAAACAATTCGACTTCCTTTCACTCAGCGATGTTCCTTCGTATTTCCAAGGTGACCTGGAAAGAGATTTTATGCAAAAGATTAAACCAGGACTTAGGCCAGGAGCTATCTTGGTGACCAGGTATTACCTTCGTAAGTCTGAATGTAATTTAGATGGATACGTTGACATTACTGAAAATCATCTTAAATTAATAGAATTAGAAAAAGTGCAGATGTATGACATTCGCGTTTATAAATACCAACCGTAATGAAAGGATAATGGAAATGAGAAAATTAAATGGGGCCGATTTACTAGAATCACTAGAGTGGAGAAATGCCACTAAGAAATTCGATAGTACAAAAAAAATTGATACCGATACTTGGAATGCGCTGGAGAAAGCATTGATTCTGACTCCATCTTCATATGGAGTTATGCCGTACAAGTTTATTGTTGTTCAGACTCAGGCCCTTAAAGATGAATTGAAGGCCGCTTCCTATGGACAGCAGCAAGTTTCAGATTGCTCTCACCATGTGGTGTTTGTGGCCAAAGAAAAAATGGATCATGCTCACGTTAAGAAGTTTATCCATCAAATTGCTAAAGTTAGAGAGATTAAAACTGAAGATCTTGCTGGTTATGAAACGATGATGGTAAAGCAGTTAATCGATAATATGAATGCTGAACAAAGCTTTAAGTGGGCCGCAAACCAGGCCTATATTGCTTTAGGAAATTTTATGACAGCAGCAGCTGTCTTAGGAGTTGATGCTTGTCCTTTTGAAGGGATTAACCCGGCCAAATACGACGAGATCTTAGGATTAACTGGAACAGGTTGGAAAACGGTTTGTGCTTGCCCAGCGGGGTATAGAGCAGCTGACGATAAGTATGCTCAGCTTAAAAAAGTCCGTTTTGATGCCCATGACTTAATCATTCATAAATAAATTGTACTGACCGCCATTCTTAATAAGAATGGCGGTTCTAGTAAAATGACCCGTTTAAATGCGCCTTCATTTTTAGTTAAGTTCCCTTCAAGTTTAATTCAACTCAATCTTAATTTGTTCCGATAACCAACTAGAATGCTATCGCATTTTTAGTTTATTTTGGGGCATGTGGATGAAAAACTATAAAGTACTACTTCTTATTTTTGTAAGTTTTTTTGTTATGTCATGCTCACCAAATGTAAAAAAAACCTCTGCTAAATTGAAATTGAATCTTTCAGGTATTACGAATATTTCCAATATCGGCAGTGGTGGAGTTTTATTATTTGGAAAGTCATCGACTGGTGAACAATTCGGTAAATTGGTAAGTGGGTCAGAATTAGATATGGATCTTGCCAATGGTGACTGGAATTTTTACGCCGTCATGTGGGAAAATAATTTCGCCAGCAATTTTAACGACACTGTTTATTGTGGAAAATCGGCGCAGGTTTTAAACGGCGCTGCTGTTAGTGTGGGTTTAAAGTTAACCAATGATCAATGTGCTGGTGCCGATTTTTCTACTGGTAATCATTATGTTGGCGCTTCTGGAAAAATTCGTTTTCCAGATTTGTATATTGAAGAGTGTGATGAGTTAAATCAGTCTAATGGTTTTACTTGTAAGCGCGATAATCAAGGGAGTGCGCTTTCTTATCGCATGGCCTTTAAGAGTTATACGAAAGGCCCTAACGGACTTCCCGTTTTTTCCAATGAAGTTCTTTATTCGCAGTGTATGGCCGCAGAAGGTTCTACTAGTGTTATGCAAAATGGGATGAAGGTTAATTTTCCTACAGCGATTCAGGCGATGCCATTTGTGATTTCAACAGAAATGTTTTTGGGAAGTACTGATTGCAATAATAGTGGCAATTCTGGAAAAGGTATGTACACCCATGCTTTTACCAATGGAATCGCTGCTCAATCAAGTCTCATCAATAGGGTTGTCGCTCCTGGCCCTCAATTGTGTCTAACAGGTCCGACCAATAAAATGGATTGTGAAAATTTTATGGGGACATGGAGTAGTGGGACTTCAACTTGTTCTATTGCAACACCTATGACGGCAGCTTTTCTACCTGCGGCCAATTGTGGTGGAACGATGACAACAACGACGGCTCGTTATTTAAAACAAATGGTGGCCATTCCCAAAGATTTTTTATGTCGTAACGTGAACACTGGCCTTTTTGGGGCGAACGTTTTCCCTGGGGGACAAGGAACAATTCTTCGTCCTTTTAAAATTTGTGATGAGTGGCAGTTGAATCAAATTGGTGAGAAACATTCTACAAGTTCTTTGTTAAGTACCAAATCCTATAAACTGATGAACGATTTAGATATGAATAGGGCCGATTTCAATCCTTTATTAAGGCCTACTTGTATTGATCCAAGTGACATCGATAATATTTACAAGAGACACCATAATCTAAATCCGCTGGATCAAAAAACAGTTGGTGGATGTACAGCAATTCACATTAAAACTGGCACTGGTTATACTGGAGTATTTAACGGCAATAATAAAACAATCTCTCATGCTCGTATTTATGTTGATACTGAGTATGTAGGATTTGTCGGAAAGTTAGGCGCTGGTGGAATTGTTAAAAATCTTAATTTTGAAAATTTAGAAGTCGAAGGAAGCGCTTATGTTGGCGGAGTGGCCGGTGCTGTTACTGGGAGTGCCACACTTATTAACAATGTAGTGATTCGTGGTGGAAATATCGATGCAGATAATAATGTGGCCGGTGGTATTGCCGGTGAAGTTGAAAGCAGTGTCGGTCTGCCTCATTTAATCAGCAGTGTTCGTGTCGAAAACATGGATATCTATGCAAAAGCAAAGATTGGTGGATTAGTTGCCACGAACGCCGGGACTATTGAGAAATCAATGTTCCGTGGAAAAATTCATCACCACACATCTGCAGATGATAATGTCGGAGGATTAGTAGGAGAAGCGAAGGCCACTTCAATTATTCAAACCTCTTTTAGTGAAGGGCAGATTGAGTCTTATGCTAAGTGGACAGGTGGGGTTGCCGGGATTAATGCCGGGGTTATTTCAAACGTTTATTCTTCGATGTATATTCTATCAAAGTATCACGGCACTGGAGCTCACGTTGGTGGGATTGCTGCAGGAAATGAGAGTGGGATTATTAATCGCGTTTACAGCAATGGCGGCCTTGCTTATGAAGGTGGACAGCCTAGTGGATATATTATTGATGCGATTAAGGGGGCCGGTGGTTCTGTCTTGGATTGCGTGATACCAAATAATCTTGGATCAGCGTCTGCGTGTGAAGTCGTGACTAGTCTTACGACTGGTACAACTGCTTTATCGACTTTTTCTCCGGCCATTGATTGGACTGCTAATATTGTCGGTGCCCTGCCTCGTTTAAAGTGGGAGTCGGAGAATTATAGTAGACCATGTTTATTATCAGAAAATATTCAACCACTCGCGAGTCAAACAGGAAGAGGAACGGCGGCAAACCCTTTTATTATTTGTTCTGCTGATCAGTTAAAATCACTATCTGGGACAGCTGCGTATGCAGTGCTTGCTGAGGATATTAAAATTTCTCATTGGACATCATCTGATTTGATGACTTCTTTTGATGGAGTGTTAAATGGATTAGGGCGTTCAATTTACGGTCTTCATTTATTAAAAAGTGGTTACGCTGGTCGTTTAGGAATTGTTATAAACAATACCGGGAAACTTTATAATTTAAATATAGTTGGAAATACGATCATAAATTATAACGGCACACACTCAACGGGAGTTCTTACAGGTGTCAATAGCGGATCTCTTGAAAAAATTTCTATGTTTCACAATACTGCCGAAGGTGTGAATTATGTAGGAATTGTGGCGGGAGAGAATTTAGGTTTGATTAATGATATCTATGTTAACGAGGGATCGCTGTCAGGATCATCCTTCGTTGGTGGAGTTGCTGGTGACAATTATGGAACAATTTCCAGGGCCAGTGTGAATAATAAGATTTTTAGTGTTCCAGCAAGAAGCAACTATTTTCAATTTGCAGGAATTGCCGGCCATAATGCGCCTTCAGGTATTGTGGACCAAGTCGTTTACTCAGGTCAGATGAGTTTTTTGACAAGTTCATCAGAAGGGATGGTCTCTATCGGTGGAATCATCGGGTCTAATGAAGGGGTTCTTTCAAATGCTATGACTAAAAAATACTCTACTTTAAGTGTAAAAAACGTGACGGGCGTAGGTGGATTAATTGGTTTCAACTCTATAGATGCAAGTCTAAAAAAATCACTTTCTTTTGGAAAAGTCCTTTATATGAATGGGATTATCCCTCCAGGCTCAACTTTTTCACAAACAGTAGGAAGTAATGCTGGTCTTGTTGAAGTCGGTAGTACATTTCTTCTTGAAAATAATTCTGCCGGATTTTTGGGGTCTGCTTCTGTTAATTCATGTACTGGTAATTTTTCTATTATGGGAACTAATCCAGCTTATCTTACAGCAGCGGCCGTTACTTCAGGTACGCATGCAAATCTTATACTCTATGATTATATGAGCAGCAATTACGCTGATAATATTGGACTGAGTCCATTTACTATTACCTCAAACTATACGATTTCCATTGGAACTTGCACTCCAGGTGAACATCTTTACTTTTACAAAGGTTATGAACCGTCTCTTGATGCTAAGAAAACAGCTAATGAGCTCAATAATGTTGAGACTTACTCTGACTTTAATCTTGGTTATGAGTCTGAAGCTCCATATGCCATCAAGATGAATGAGCTTATCGCATTCTACAAAACGAGGATGTATAAAACATCAATGCCTGCCGGAATGGCGGCACCCGTATGGGTTTTTGAAGATCATGAGGGCCCAAGACTTCTACAAGTGAATGATTAATATCTGATCTTATCCCTCTTACAAGGAAGTGCCTTATTCTTAAGGCACTTTTAAAAATTAAAAAATCTTGAACATTTCTATCCCTTCAAAAACTCATAACTTAAATTAATTGACCGATACTCTTATAGACTACTAAGTACTTAAGACTATTCAATGGGTAGGCCATGAAAACTAAAAAATTATTTTTGTTATTGTCTCTCATCACTCTGATAACAAGTTGCTCGAAGGGTGTAGAGAAAACATCAGCGAAGTTAAGTTTAAAACTTGCTGGCATTGTTAATTTATCTTCCGGTATTGGAAGTGGTGGCGCGATTTTATTCGGAAAAAATGCGGCCGGTGAAACATTTGGTAAAAAGATAGATGCTACAGAAGTTGATATCGATATACCTAATGGTGCATGGGTCTTTTATGCCCTGATGTGGAGTAACGATTCGACTCCGATGAATGGAAAAGTTCACTGTGGAAAAAGCGTAAACCAGTTAAATGGTACGGCCACAACAATTTCAATGTCACTGACTAATGCCAATTGTACAGATCCAGAATTCTCTGGTGGTAAGTTCTATTTAGCTTCAACTCTCAATCGTTTTGCAGATATCTTTATTGAAGAGTGTGATGAAGTTAATGCAGCAACTATTTTTAGCTGTGGGAAAAAGAATCAAGGTAGTGCACTTTCATATCGTTTTGTTTTTAATAATTACAAAAAGACCAGCGCAGGATTTACTATCGAAGGTGAGTCACTTGTTTCTGAGTGTAAAACAATTAATAGTTCAAATTCACCATCTAATATTTACAGTTCGGGATTGCCGATTAATTTCCCAAGTGGAGGTCTCGGAACTCCTTTTGTTGGGAGTGTTGAATTTTTCATGAGCTCTGTTAATTGTGATATTAATGATCCAAAAGGTGTTCATAGATTCCCGCTTCGTCAGGGATTAGCGACTTCTACTGCTCCTGAGCACCGTGTTTTAGTATCAGGAAATTCATGTTCGCCTTCAACTCCAGATTTTGCTTCTGGCACACAAGAAGATAAAAAAAATAAATGTGAGATATTTTTTGGTAATTGGAACGGAACTGCTTGTATCGGAATTTTTTTACCTGTTGTAACCAGATTCGGGGCAAGTGCCTGTGCAACTCCAACGGCCTCTAATATCGCTATCAAGCACCAGTTTGCTTTACCTAAACCAGTTCTATGCGGGCCTTATATAAATAATTCTTCACTCCTTGGGGCACATCCATTTGCCGGTGGCGATGGCTCAGTCATGCGTCCTTATAAAATTTGTACAGAATGGCAGCTTAATCAGATCGGCGAAAGAAATACAGTGATAGGTGCTTACGATATTTTAAACTATAAACTTTTAAATGATCTCGATATGAATAAAGCTTCAAATATTGCTGGAGTTGGTGTTTATACACCTCCTACTTGTACCGGGAACGTGACTTCAGGTATTGATAATTATCATAATCTCAATCCACTGGATGGGCATCTTTGTGGTGCTGGAGTTACAGTAAGTAATGTTGGTTTTACAGGAGTCTTTGACGGTGCTGGACGCACAATTGCCAATGCACGTATTACAGCTGAATCCCTTTCTCAGCTAGGTTTTGTGCGCTTGCTTGGAACCAGAGAACTTAATGGAAGTTCAGGGACTCTAAAAAATATTAATTTTAAGAATCTTTCAGTCAGAGGTTTAGGATATGTTGGGGGAGTGGCCGGTGAAGTTAATGGAGCTGGTTTAATTTCCAATATCAAAATTGAGGGTGGAGAAGTTGAAGCAAGAAGCAACTACTCTGGTGGAGTTTCTGGAAACTCTCAAAGTAGTTTTGTATTTGAAAAAATCTTGGTGAAAAAATTCAAAGTCCGCGGAACAGATTATGTTGGAGGATTGGTTGGCCAAAATAGTTCAGCTCTAAGAGGGTCAATGTTCTCTGGTATTGTTGTAACAGACCAAACAAATGCTGCTGATTATGCAGGTGGACTAGTTGGAAAAAATTTGAGCGGAGCTATTATTTCTTCGAGCTTTTCAGAAGGTTATATTGGAGCTCAGACTAATAATATTGGTGGGATTGCCGCAAAAAATTATGGAATAATGGAGAACGTTTATTCAACCATGGCCATATCTTCATTAAGAAATAATCCTGGTTCTATGCAGGCGGGGGGGATCACCGCTTATAATGAAGGAACTATTACAAATTGTTTTTCTGATACGAGAAAAATGTATGTTGGTGGCGGAACCATGACTTACTCGGGGACAGTCGTTGGTGGTCCTGGAACTATCACTGCTTGTTTTACGGATACAACAAATAGCTCAAGTCATACTACAAGTGCATACTCAAACTTAAGAAGTCTGACATGGTTAAGTACAAATTTTCTGGCAGTCGTAAATGCTTCTGGTGCTTGGAAGCTTGGCGCAAGTAATGGATCGATTCCAAGACTTAGCTGGGAATATAGAGAATGTCTTCTTGCGGACAATCTATTAAGTGTAGCTCTTCAAGGGACAAATCTAGGAAGAGGAACTCAATTAAACCCTATCGTGATCTGCAATGCTGATCAATTTTTAGGTATGAATGACCGCAATTCAACTGAATACTACCGTCTGGCGGATTCTATTAATCTTTCAAATTGGGGAGTCTCTGGGGCCATCGCTAATGGTGTAAGTTTGTTTAACGGAAAATTCAATGGAGATGGAAACGCTCTTTATGGACTCGATATCAATATCGATGGTGTCATGGATAATGAAGTCGGAATTTTTAAAACAATATCAAATGGGGCCGTCGTTGCTAATTTAAATTTATACGCAAATAGAGTTTATACAGTATCAGATACCGTCAATAGCGTAGGTCTTCTTTCAAGAACGAATAATGGTGAAATTGCAAATGTAAAATCATTCAGCTCATCTGTTACTGCTAGCTCTTTCGTAGGGACTTTATCTGCTGAAAACTTAGGTATCATTAGAGACTCAAGTTTATCAGGTATGCATATGGTGGTGGATTCAAATGCTGGCGGTATTGCTGGAACTAATAATGGGTCTATATCGCGAGTGCGCACTCTAGTTAATATCGGAAGCACTGGAGTCGCAACAACGACAAAAGTCGGAGCTATCACTGGGGTGAATCTTGGCAATGGTTTTATCAATCAGGCCGAAGTTAATGGTGAAATGAATTTTGTAAATGGGCCAATGACAAAGATTGGTGGTCTTATTGGTGAAAATAGCGGGATGTTAAAAAATGCTTTTGCTTCTCATATGAATATGAATCTTGCTATCGCTGGTGCGTCGAGCTCGATTGGTGGACTTGTTGGAGAAGACAATTCAGGTATTGTCGAAAATACATTTTTTATCGGAAAGATTTTAGGAACTCAAAGTCCGGGGGATTTAACGGCAAAAGTTGATACTGATAACACAACTGATGAAAGAACTATTGGTCCTATTGTTGGTATGCTTGCAGGTGGAGGCATTACATCGTCACTTTCTTTAAATGATTATCTGGTATCAGGAGCGGGTTCTGGAACGATTGCTGCCTGTGATCCAATTAATAATTTAATAACAATCTCTGGAAGTTTCTCTGGTTCTACTGGAGTTTTAAATAGCAAATTGTCACCGTTTCTTATTCCTTTTAGTTATACGTCTAACACACTTTCTCTTCCTGTTAATTCGTGGTTTGGGGGCTGTCCTGCTAACGGTGAAGCTCTTTCTTTCTTCAACAGCTACCGCAATTATGTTGAGCATGGAGAGGTTGCAAGCATTTCTAATTTAACAGATCTTGCTTACCTAAATTCTAGGGGATTCAATGTGACTTATGATAACGATGCCCGCTCTATTGCTTATCACCTGGCCCGCATGAATGGGACTGCTATTCCTGCCAATACTCCAGTCTGGACAATTGAAGACGGGGAAGATTATCCAAAACTTCTGCAACTTGAACACTAATAAAAAAGGCCCGCATAAAGCGGGCCTTCTTATTTGATGCTAAATTTAAATTCCTAAAAATTAAGACCCACACATTACACAGTCTTCTGGATTGTCGATTGAACAAACCATTTGTGCCATTTGCTCTTCAGTCGTCTTAGCTACCGGAGCATCATTTTTAACTGTGAACTGAACAGCATTTACTGCAGCTCTTGTTCTTAAATAATACATACCAGTCTTTAATCCTGACTTCCATGCATAAAAGTGCATTGAAGAAAGTTTACCGAAGTTTGGATCTTCCATAAATACGTTAAGCGATTGACCTTGGTCGATGTAAGGGCCGCGACCAGCTGACATATCGATAACAGACTTTTGCTTAATTTCCCAAATCGTCTTGTATAGAGCTTTAACTTCGTCAGGGATTGAGTTTACGTTTTGAACCGAACCATTGTTAGCAATGATTTCGTTTCTCATTTTATCGTTCCACAGACCAAGCTTAATAAGGTCGTTTACAAGGAAGCGGTTAACAACAGCGAACTCACCAGAAAGTACACGTCTAACATAAATGTTTGATGTGATCGGTTCGAAACACTCGTTGTTTCCAAGGATTTGTGAAGTCGATGCCGTTGGCATTGGAGCAACTAGTAGCGAGTTTCTGACTCCGTAAAGAGCGATTTCAGACTTCAAGGCTGCCCAATCCCAGTTTCCTGAAGTTGGCTGCACTCCCCACATATCAAATTGTAAAATACCTTGTGATACAGGAGATCCTTTATAAGTTTCGTATGGCCCAAATTTCGCAGCAAGATCTTTTGAAGCTGTTACAGCTGCAAAGTAAATTGTCTCGAAGATGTCATTGTTTAATTTAAGCGCTTCTTTTGATTCAAAAGGAAGTCTCATTTCAAAGAATGCATCAGCTAGTCCTTGAACACCAAGACCGATTGGACGGTGTCTCATGTTCGAGTTTCTAGCTTCAGGAACAGGGTAGTAGTTGATATCGATAATGCGGTTTAAGTTAACCGTCATTTGATAAACAACATCGTATAGTTTTTTGTGATCGTAGAAAGCTTTTGCTCCTGACGTATCCACAAATCTGTTAAGTGCAACTGAAGCAAGGTTACAAACGGCCACTTCATCTGGAGCTGTGTACTCAAGGATTTCAGTACATAGGTTAGATGATTTAATCGTTCCCAGGTTTTTCTGGTTAGATTTTTCGTTAGCTGCATCTTTGTAAAGCATGTACGGAGAGCCAGTTTCAATTTGCGACTCTAATACGGCAAACCATAAGTCTTGAGCGCGGATAGACTTCTTAGCAAGTCCTCTTTCTTCATATGACTTATATAGTTCTTCGAATTTTTTACCAGAGCAATCAGCAAGTCCTGGAGCTTCGTGTGGGCAAAATAGTGACCACATTCCATCTTCTTCAACACGCTTCATGAAAAGATCCGGAATCCATAGAGCGTAGAATAAATCTCTTCCTCTTTGCTCGTCTTTACCTGTGTTCTTCTTCATTTCTAAGAAGTCGAAGATATCAGCATGCCAAGGCTCAAGATAGATAGCGAAAGCACCTTTTCTCTTTCCTCCACCTTGGTCAACGTATCTTGCTGTATCGTTGAATACTTTTAGCATTGGCACGATACCGTTAGATGTTCCGTTAGTTCCTTTGATGAACGTTCCTTTAGCGCGGATATTGTGTACAGCTAGACCAATACCACCAGCTGATTGAGAAATCAGGGCCGTTTGTCTAAGTGTATCGTAGATACCTTCAATCGAGTCGTCTTTCATCGTTAACAGGAAACAAGAAGAAAGCTGAGCTTTGTTTGTTCCAGAGTTAAATAGAGTTGGACTGGCGTGAGTGAAGTATTTTTCAGACATAAGGTTGTATGTCTTAATCGCCGATTCGATGTCATTTAAGTGAATCCCTAGAGACACTCTCATTAACATTTGTCCCGGACGCTCAACGATCTTGTTGTTCATCTTAAGAAGGTAAGACTTCTCAAGAGTTTTGAACCCGAAGTAGTCGTAGTTGAAGTCACGTTTATCAACAACAGTTTTATCAAGGATCTCAGCGTGCTTCATAACAGCTTCATAAAGCTCGGCCGAAACTAGTGGAGAATACTCACCAGTAATCGGGTTATGATAGTTAAACATTGCTTTGATGTTTTCTGAGAAACATCCACGAGTTTCTTTGTGAAGATTACTTACAGCAATTCTACCCGCCAAGGTAGCGTACTGAGGGTGTTGAGTAGATAAGTATGCCGCTGTTTCAGCTGCAAGTTGGTCTAGCTCACCTGTTGTAATCCCATCGTAAATTCCTTCGATAACTTTTTTAGCGATCTTCATTGGATCGATAAAACTGCGATCTAGGTCAAAGCATAATTGCTCAATTCTTTCAGTAATTTTGTCGAACTTAATTGGCTCTCTTTCGCCACTTCTTGTAATAACGTACATGTTAAAACTCCGCGTCTAGTGTGAATGTGTGTGATTGTTTCTCTCCGAGAACTCCAGGTCTTTGATACTCAGAAACTCGTTTTTCAAAAAAGTTAGTCTTCCCTTCAAGTGAAATTAATTCCATCCACTCAAACGGGTTTTTCGTATTGTATACCGGTTTTGCTCCAAGTTGAGTTAACCAGTGATCAGCTACGAATTCAATGTACTGAGACATTGATTCAGC
>JBEIPV010000117.1:0-8573 GCA_040376855.1 Bacteriovorax sp. | reverse complement strand
TTACTTTGTTCGTGGAAAAGAAATCAAAGTTGTTACAAAATACAAGTCACTTTCTCATAACGATATTTCAAAAGTTGGTTACCCGAAATTTAACTCGTTAACTGACAAATACCGCTTCATTAAAGGCTCAAACCTTCCAGGTCACTTTCCATTCGCAGCTGGGATTTTCCCGTTCAAGCGTGCTGATGAAGATCCAAAAAGAATGTTTGCCGGAGAAGGCGGCCCACTTAGAACAAATACACGTTTCCACTATTTATCAAAAGATGATCAGGCAAAACGTTTATCAACAGCTTTCGACTCGGTAACTTTATACGGAGAAGATCCAGATATCCGTCCAGATATCTTCGGTAAAATCGGAGAGGCCGGAGTTTCAATTGCAACTCTAGATGATATGCAAGATCTATATAAAGGCTTTAGCCTTATCGATCCATTCACTTCAGTTTCAATGACAATCAACGGGCCAGCGCCCATCATCCTTGCTCTATTTATGAACACGGCAATGAAACAAGCGCTTAAAGGTGATGATTTCTGGAACGAGCAAAAGCGTGTTGAAGTTATGAAGCAGGTTAGAGGAACTGTTCAAGCTGATATTCTAAAAGAAGATCAAGCTCAGAACACATGTATCTTCTCACTGGAATTCGCACTTAAGATGATGGGAGATATCCAAGAATACTTCTGTCGTCATGCGATTAAAAACTACTACTCAGTCTCAATTTCTGGTTACCATATTGCTGAAGCTGGAGCGAATCCAATTTCTCAAATGGCCTTCACGCTTTCAAACGGATTCACATTTGTTGAATATTATTTAAGCCGTGGGATGAAGATTGATGACTTCTCTCAAAACCTTTCGTACTTCTTTTCAAATGGTCTAGACCCTGAGTACACAGTTATGGGAAGAGTCGCTCGTAAAATCTGGGCAGTGACGTTGAGAGATAAATACGGAGCAAACGAAAAGTCGCAGCAGTTTAAATACCACGTTCAAACATCAGGACGCTCTCTGCACGCTCAAGAGATCGACTTCAACGATATTAGAACGACATTACAAGCGTTCTTAGCACTATCTGATAACTGTAACTCACTTCACACTAATGCTTACGATGAAGCGATCACAACACCGACAGAAGAGTCTGTAAGACGTGCGATGGCGATTCAGATGATCATCAACCGTGAGTTCGGTATGAACAAAACTGATAACCCAATCCAAGGTGCTTACATTGTAGAAGAATTAGCGGCCATCGTAGAAGAGCAAGTTCTTCGCGAGTTCGAAAACATCTCTGATAAAGGTGGTGTTTTAGGTGCTATGGAATCAATGTACCAACGCTCAAAAATCCAGGAAGAGTCTCTGTACTACGAAACTCTAAAAGACTCTGGAGAGTTCCCGATTATTGGAGTTAACACTTATATCGCTCCAAACATTAAAGAGCAGATGGCAAAAGAAATTGAAATCTCTCGTTGTTCAGATGCAGAGAAGACAGATCAAATTAACCGTCTGAATAAGTTTAAAGAACGCAATATTGGAAAATCAGACGAAGCTCTGAAGCGCTTAAAAGAAGTCGCTCTTAGCGATGGAAACGTTTTTGAAGAACTTCTTTACACAGTTAACTTCGCCAGCCTTGGACAAATCACAAACCTTCTTTATGAGGTTGGTGGTAAATACCGCAGGAATATGTAATGAAAAAAGCAGCCGTCTACACTCGCACAGGAGATCAGGGAATAACTGGATTAGTTGGTGGAACGCGTATTAAAAAAAGCGATTCACGCATTCATCTTTATGGAGAAGTAGACGAGCTTAATTCATATATCGGATTAGGTCTGTCTTTTTTAGACAGCAGTTTTGATAGATCATTTTTACAGCAAATCCAATCAAGCCTTTTTGATCTGGGAAGTAATCTTGCTTGCGAAAAAGAAAAACGTGCGCAGTTTAAGCTTCCTCAGATTAAAGCATCATCAATTGAAAAATTAGAGTCTGAAATTGATCAAATGGATTCGCAGCTACTTCCCTTAAAACACTTTATCCTTCCAGGTGGAAGTTCCGCTGCAGCGGCCTTTCATGTTTGTCGAACAGTGTGTAGAAGAATTGAAAGGCAAATGGTGGATTTTGAGGATCAGCATCCGGGAGAAGTCCCGGAGAATGCTCTTGAATATATTAATCGTTTGTCGGATTATTTTTTTATTCTTTCGCGGTATCTAAACTCTAGCAATAAAATCGATGAAACTCAGTGGGTTCCTGAGACTTAAGGTTTTTTCTTTTTAGCGGGAGTGTCCTCGTTCTCAAGCTTCAGCATTTTTGTCGCACCTGAACTGGGTTCTTGATCATGAATAATATCAATACGTGCAAAATTAAGTGGGGCCGATTTCTTTTGTTTAATACTCTTATCTAAAATAACTGTACGTCTTTTAGGGGCCTTTTCAGCTTCTCTATCCATTTGGTCTTCATGTTTTTTGATCAAGAGTTTTTCAGAGTCACCCATGCCAGGAAGAGTCTTTTCATTTTCTTCTTTGTAACTTGAAACACCAATGGCCATCCTCTCGCTAGGGGCGAGGCGCTTATCTTCAATTCTAATTAAAGTGTCCCCAATGCGGATAACATCGTTAATTTTAAAAACGGTTTGGCTAATTTTACTATTGTTATAATACGAACCGTTAGTAGACCCCAGGTCTGTGAACATAACCTGTCCACGATTAGTGATTTCAAATGAGCAGTGAGAGCCCGACATCTTGTTGTCTTTAATGGTAAAGTCGCTGGAACTAGAGCGTCCCATGATGATTTTGCTAAGTAGAGGGAGCTCGGTTACTTCGCCATCATCCGTCTTAATTATCAGAATTATTGCCATATTAACCTCTTATAATCTAAATAATATCGCATTATTACTCCTGGCACCACAGGCAAAACATTCTTAGGGTTTTATGCTATAATATGGTAAGAAATAAAAAATATCCGACAATAAGAGTTGGCAGAGGTTTTATGGATCAGATCATTACAGTTACAGAAAAGGCATTAACTCATATCCGCGACATCTATCAAAAAGAGGCCAAAGGGCTAGATACAGGCCTGCGCCTGGGTGTTTCAGGCGGTGGGTGTTCAGGTCTTTCATATAAAATCGAGTTTTCTGAGAAGAAAGAAAAAGATAACGTTTTGGACTTCGGAGATATTAAAATCCTGATTGACCCAAAATCTTCAATCTACCTAAAAGGTGTAGAGCTGGATTTCAAAGACGGACTAAATGGTAAAGGATTTGTTTTCTCAAATCCAAATGCGACAAACACTTGTGGTTGTGGCGAATCGTTTTCAGTTTAGTTAATAGTTATGAAGGCCAATCTCTCGTCGATTCGATTTAATTCAACGCAAATTGAACTTACTGATCATGCTTTGATTGAAGTGAGTGGTGCTGACCGTGAAGCTTTTTTTCAAGGGCAGGTCACTAATGACCTTCAGTCGCTGGGCCTTCAGGAAGCACAGGTTACGGCGAGGTTAAATCGCACTGGGAAACTACAGTCATTTTTTACGATTGCTCGCTTAGAAGACAAACTTCTTATTCTTTGTGAAAAATCTTTGGTGGAAAATATCCTGACGGACTTTAATAAGTTCATCATTATGGATGAAGTTGAGTTAAAGGCCCTTGATGAAAAAGTCTTTGTTCACTTTAATTATTTTTTAACTGAAAACAATTCATATTTATTTACAACAAATTTTTACGGTATCAATGCAGCGATCATGACATCGCCGGTTGCGAATGTTCCGTATGCAAGTGAAGTAGAGCTTGAAGAAATCCGCTTCTTAAATGGATATCCTCTTTGGATGAAAGACGTTAATGAATCTATGTTCATCAACGATTCTTACTTAAATGAAATTGCGATTTCTTATAAAAAAGGATGCTTTTTAGGGCAGGAAACTGTCGCTAAGATTGAAAACAATAGAGGGGCGGCTTACTTTCCTGTGTTGCTGCAACTTGAAGCACCTGTGATGATCTCGAAGTCAGATTTTTTCGTCGAAGATAAAAAGGCCGGGAAAATTAACTACCAAAAAGATCAATACCTGCAAGCGACTCTCTTTAGAGATTTCCGTATTGAAGGGAAAAAACTTACTATCACTGTTGAGGGACAAAACTATCCAGTGATCGTGCACTATCTTCCATTTTATAAAAATCAAACCCGCGCGCAAGTTGCGGATGAGCTTTATCATGATGGTGTCGATGAATTCCAAAAGACGAATGTCGATAGCGCAATGGATTTTATGAAGCGTGCGATTGCTTTTAATCCAGAACACTCAGATGCCTATGAATCGGTAGGTGTTATCTTAGGAAGAAAAGAGCAATACCAAGAGGCCATCGAATGGATGGACAAACTTCTAAGTGTAAAAAGCTCTTCGGTTATGGCCCACACGAATAAGTCTCTTTTTTTAATGAAGATGGGGAAGATTGAAGAAGCTGAAGCTGAGAAGGCCCTGGCGACGGTAAAATCTTTTTCTATGTTTGGTGAAGAGGCCAAAATCAAAAAAGCGCTAGAGGCCGAAAGACTTAAAAAAGAAGAAGACATCCTTCGCCGTGAAAAGATGTTCCATCAGGTCCTGGAAATAGATGCTGATGATACTGTCGCTTTATATGGAGTGGGAGATATTGCTTTTTACAGAGAAAATTATAAAGAAGCAGTTGCGAGCCTTGAGCGCGTTGTCGCTTTAGATGAAAAGTACTCTGCGGCCTATTTGTTATTGGGAAAAAGCCTGGAAGCTTCAGGGAATTTAGAACGTGCGATGCAGGTCTATAAAAAAGGCATCGATGTCGCTTCTAAAAGAGGTGACATGATGCCTGCTAATGAGATGCAATCTAGATTAAACCAACTTATAGTGGCTTCTCGCCTCGCTTAATTCTTTTTTAAGAGTTGTGATTTTACCGAAGGCCGCTTTATCCAACCCTTCAAGTTCAGCTAAAACACTTTCCGCTGTCTTTTTATAAGCATCGATGCGCTCATAAGTCGCATTGATAAGCGTTAAACCATCCTTATTCACGCGTTTGTTCTTAAATGCATGGGTGAAGTCAGGTTTACAATAACCAAGCATATAATACTCTTCTAAGAAGCGAGTCTTGATTTTGATTTTTTCATCTTTTGAAAATGGGATCACTTTCTTTTCAGCGGCCACGTTCAGGTTGAAATAAAGCTCCATCGCCCAGAAGAATGTAAAGGTAGCATGGTAGATTCCACGAATCGGGCGAAGCGCCTTTCTCCATGGAGAGTAATACACTTTATCATCATCTTCATTGATCAGATCAATGTGGTTTAAGTAAGTGTTCAGGTAGTGGTGACCATTTTCATGAAGTAGGTCATCCATAAGGTCCAATGAATCGCGGTCAAACATATTGATGCTTGAGTAACCCGGTAGCGATTGCATTGAGTAACTCACGATTCCTTTTTCATTCACTGGGACAATCGTGTGAGTGAAACTCTTAAACGTTGTGTATAAATGTGGAGCGGCCTTTTTAATGTTGTTTAGGGCCTTTGTGACGTTCTTTTTAAATTCTTCGATGTTCTTCTCACCTAGTTCGCAATGAGGAAGTATGAAAAGATTTAGTTCTTCAAAAACTAAAGGAGCTGGAGCTTCTCCAATTTTTAATTCAACCGAAGATGTATCAGTTTCAATGACAATCTTTTTATCTTCAGGACAAACTGATCTGATAGGAAGAGATGGGTACGTTTCAGGCGTAACTTTCATGCTTACAGGTAAGTGCTTATCTGTAATGTAGATCTTCTTTTCAGAATCCCCAAGCTCAGGAACGATTTGATACATAAGAGCATCTTCAAATTCCTGACGGTACATACTTAAATGCATAACGTAGAAAGAAACGATTTGGTTTTCCAGAAGGGGAACTAAGTTATTTGAAACTTCAATAACCGGCGATCCGTCTTTTAAGAAGTTCAGGAAACTTTCAGCAAGTTCTGAATCATTCCAGAAATTGAACAGCTCGTTTTCCATATCAGTTAACTCATCTGTGCTCACGCCTTCTTCGATAAGAAGTTCTTCGTGAAGCTGGATAACATAAATTAAATTATCAACGAGGTTTAACCAGTAAAATTTTAACGGTGAGTATTTATCAAAGGCTTCATCGTGAATGATGTCGTTTAATTGATCTAAGAAATCCGGATCAACAACATCTGTGTCGAATCCTTTTTGAAAATCAATTCGTAAGTCTTCAATGAAATCTTTGAAACTTCTTTCAACATTGTTTTGAAGTTTCTTGTGGAAATCTTTCGAAAATAACTGCTCTTTCATGAAGCCCTCATGGAAATTAGATGAAATGAATGTGTGGATTATATAAGAATTTAAAATGGCTGGGAAGGTGGGACTCGAACCCACGACCAATAGATTAACAGTCTACTGCGCTACCACTGCGCCACTCCCCAATACTGAAAATAAGTCTCCAAGTTATAAAAATTATTGGAGTAAAAGTCTAGTACTTTTTTATAATTTGCTTAAGTTTTTCCATAACATATCGAAATGTCATAGTATTTTTAAAGGTGATCAAATCGCTCAAGTTTATAGGCGTTGTGCCGATAAGAAGAATACTATGGCGGTACAAAACTTATTAATCATGACTCTCTTGCGAATCATCACTCCAGAAGAGATCGCGGATATTGCTACCAAACACAATGGTGGAAAGTTTTTATCACTGACAGATCTAGTGAATGAGAGAGTTGATAGAAAAATTTATCGTGATTTTACCAGCGTTGATTCAATGGATGAAATTCACGAAGAGCATGCTAATCAACATAATCAAACAGAACATTCGGCCAAGATACTTCCTTTTAAATCAGAAAAAAATGAAGCTTCGATGGAAGTTCCTCCTGAAGAACTTGCTCCAGGCGAAGGGGCTCCAAAATTTGTCACTCAGATGAGGCCAACATCTCAACTAAAACCAGTTTTTGAAGAAGAAGTAGTTGAAGTGCGTCCGGTTCATAAAGAAGATGAAAATATGTCGTCTTTTATTCTGATTGAAAAGGCCCGTCTAAAACAATCGCAGAAGGCCTTGAAGCAAAAAGAGATTATTAGTCTTTATCAAAAGAATTCTAATATTGATGTGGAGCAAATCAAGAGCACCAATCAGCATCCTAGTACCTCTAGCGAAGCAGGAGTCTTGGTTAACAAGAAACAATACTGATGAAATGGTTATATCCTCCATTCATATTCACCCTCGCATTTTTTTACGCCAAGATTAATTATAACGACTTCATGCCTAAGAAGAATCAATGGCCGGTTTCTCGCGCTCCAGCGCAAAAGGTCCAGACATGTAAAGAAATGTTGAGTGATTTTTATCCATCTCAAACTTCTAATTTTCTAGATGATCGTTTAGATAACAATCAGGATTTTTTTTCATTTTTCAGGGCCTTTTCGCCTCTTTTTTATAACGAAATTAATAATCAAAAATTAAATACCTATTTAAGCCCATTGAATAAATTCCGTGGGACGATTGCAGGAGATCTGCATATTGAAAATTTTGGATTCATCATTAATGACAAAGGAGTAGTGGTTTTTGCAGTAAATGATATTGATGATGCGACGGAAGGATTCTTTTCATATGATGTTATCAGACATTTTGTTTCAGCTAAAATTGTAGACAAAAAAATTACATGGGACGAGTATTTTTCAGCTTATCAAAAAGGACTTAAAGGTGAATCACATGCGCTTTCATTTCATGTTAATTTAGGAATGGAGAGTGTCGCTGATGTAACAAAAGAGAATCTGGAAAAATACATCAAGTTTGAAATTCCTTTTAAATTTAAAAAATTCAAAAAACCTCATAGGACTATTACGGCAACAGAAAGCGCTGCACTTGAAAAAGGTTTAAGAGAAAAATTTCCGGACATTGAAATTTTTGATCAGTATGTTCGAATCAAAGATGATGGTGGAAGTGCAGGGCTTATTCGCTATCAAGTTTTGGCCAGAGTTTCGCCTAAAGATAAAGTTCAATGGCTAGATATTAAAGAAACTGCGGTAAGTGGATATGATAGAGTTTTTGATCCTAAAACAACGGTCGCTTTCGAGGATAGGTTAACAAATGTTAAAACTAATATTTATAATAACCAATTTGATGAATCCCTGAAAGTTATCAGGATCGATAAACACGCTTATAGTTTGAGATTTGTGGACCAATTTTCTTCAAGTCTTAAACTCGCAGATATTCCAGAAGACGATTACAGAAGTGTTATTCTTGATGAAGCTTATGTCATTGGTAAAATGCATAAGATTTCTTTAAAAGATGATGCTGCTGAATATGCCAAGATCTGGTCGCAATTCAAGACTCATGAACTGGAGGAAAAACTTGTAAATGTGAAGTACAAATTGAAAGATCTTTATGAAGAAAGTAAACCTTAAAAAACCCGCTTTTCACTAGGAAAAGCGGGTTTAAATTCATTATAAATCAAGACCAATAATCGACTTTATATCATCTGCTTCATCACCTAAAACTTCTAAACATGCCATTTGATAAACACATGCATCGATTGTAGTAAGTGCAGCTGGGTGATAGTTTCCAGAATTCTTCACACCACCGAATGGAAGCTTCGCGGAAGCCCCAACCGTT
>JBEIPV010000015.1:0-40412 GCA_040376855.1 Bacteriovorax sp. | reverse complement strand
GAAAAAAAACCTGTGATGAAGCTGAAGATATGGATATCGGCCAGGGACAAATCCGTCGTTATAAAATAAACGCTCAAGGTGTCGTTGCAAAGTCATTTGAAGTTTATGCCAAAGGTTTAAGAAACTCTGTCGCACTAACATGGGACACTAAGAAAAAAATACTGCTTCAAGGGGAAAATAGCCGTGATGCTATTGAGAAGAATGCTTCAAAACTAAATGGAAGTGAAGTCCCTCATGATGAAATCAATATCGTTGAAAAAGATAAGCATTATGGCTGGCCTTACTGCTACGACAATAATGAAAACAGCCCAGAATGGGAAAAAGTAAAATGTGATGGATTTAAAAAACCTCATATGTTTTTACCAGCTCACTCTGCCCCACTTTCATTTATGATTTACCAAGGAACAACTTTTCCTGAATGGTACAAAGGGAGACTCCTGGCCAGTCTTCATGGTTTCGAAGCAAAAGGTCACAGGATTGTTGCTTTCAAGCGAGACGCAAATGGACTTCCAACGGGAACAGCTCAAAGTGTTGTTTACGGCTGGGATACAAGAGGCGAGCAAAAATACGGAAGCCCAGTTGGTTTGACTGAAATGCCCGATGGATCAGTGATCATTATTGAAGATATGAATAAAAAAGTTTTAAGACTGGCCTATGATCCTTCTAAGGGTGATGGAAAACCAGTGGAAGAAATTGAGACCGGAAAACCTGTTATAGATGCTCTTCAAATAAGTGAAGAAGAAACCAGAAGGCTTAAACTTCTACAAAAGATGGCCTCAGGTAACCCTGGCCCCTTTACTAAATTTCAGGCGAAGGTCATCGATACTTCATGTTACATCTGCCATGGAGGTGCTAATGCCCCGGGGATTCAACTTCTAAGATATGATGACGTTGGTAATGAAGAGAAGATTTTAAAGGCCAATAAGGCAAAAGAACTCTTAGGAATGGTGGCAGGAGAACCCGGCTATCCGACAATGCCTCCGCAAGGTTTTACTAACGATGCGGAGAAGGCAGAGGCGGTAAATCTTCTTAAGCTTTGGATTGAACAAATTCAGTAAATCTCACAGAAACTTGCGCCGGAGTCACCTTAGGTCTTCCTAATTTCTCTGGCGATCCCTTTTGAGTTTTTAAATGCACAAAAGTTGCTGAGTTATTGTTCTTAATTTCATTCATCATTCCAGTGAATTTCTCTAAGCTATCAGTTGAATAGATTGTCGGGTATCCGAAACCTGCAGCAACAGTTCCAAAAGAAACTCCACCAGTTACAGTTCCCTGTCCACCAGTTGAATCGTGAGCTTCGTTATCGATTAAGATATGAACTAAGTTTTTTGGTTTATATGCACCCACAGTTGCCATTGATCCAGTTCTCATTAAAAGAGCACCGTCACCGTCGATAACAATAACTTTAAGGTTAGGCTTAACCATAGCAAGACCGAAACCGAAAGCAAGAGCACATCCCATTGATCCAACCATGTAAAGTTGGTTCGCTTGATCCCCTACTTCGTAAAATTCACGTCCTGTCTTACCAGTCGTTGCAATCACAGCAGCGTCCATTCCAACTGATTTTTGAATCACTTCAAGAACCGGAGTTCTGGTTGTACGTGATTTGTAATCAAGTTCGAAATGATCAGTGTGAGTGATAGAAAAATCTTTTTTCGATGGAGCTGGTTTAGTTTGCAGTTTGTATTCAGCAATATCATCTTTTCTCATAACAAACACGAATGGTTGATTGTGAGCTTTCATGTATTCATCGGCTGCTTTTAAAGCAGGACCAACTTCTTCTTCAGTTTGTGGGAAGAATGCCCATTTAAGTCTCATCGTCTCAAGCATTTGAGTTGTGATTTGTCCCATTAACTCATGTTGAGGTTCATCAGCAGGTCCACCAACTTCTCCGCGAAGAGTTGTGATGATCATTACTGGAATATTGAATGTGTATGTAAGAGATGTAATTGGGTTAACAGCATTTCCTAAACCTGAGTTTTGGAACATAACAACGGCACGTTTTCCACCGATCGTTGCTCCCGCTGCGATTGCGATAGCGTCACCTTCGTTAACAGAGTCAACGAAATCAAATCCGTCTGTATCAATAACGTAGTTGATAAATGGTTTAAGGTAAGAACAAGGAGTTCCTGTGAAGAAATTAAATCCTAGTTCTCTTGCTGGTGTTAGAAATTTGTCTGCTGTAATCATATTTTTCTCTCTTAATATTATTAAATCAAAAAGCAGAAGCCTTCATAAGAAGGCTTCCTGGGTTTTACTAAAATTTTTGACCTTTAGAAACGTCAGCGTAACTATCCACGTCCATCCAGTGTCCATCAATGTACATAACATTGATTTTTACTTTCTTAGATAGAAGGTGATTCATTAAATCTGGAAGTTTCAGTTTATTGAAGTCTGGAGTTGTTGAAAGCTCAGCAAGAGCTTTTGATAAAACTTCAGATCCAACTTTATTTGTCTTAACAAGACCAATCCACTCACCGCTTGCTTCTTTGTTTTCGCCAGCAGTTCCGAATTTAATCCCTTGAAGTTCAGCAGGAGCTTCTGTGAAGCTTGTGCTGTGTTTTCTAGAGCAAAGAACGAAGTCACCTTTGTAATCATCTGTACGGTTATTGATTGTTGCATCTACAACAATTGTAATATCCCCTTTTTCTTCTAGTAGACGAGAAAGGATGTATTTTCTGTAAAGAATGTCACCATAAGAGATGATTGTGTTATCAGCGATCTGTTTATTAGCTAGGAACAATGAAGCAAGTTCATTTGTTGTTTCGAAGTTTTCATTGTTCACGTACTTAATATTCGGGAATTTGAAAGCCTCTTTTTTGTATCCTGTAACGATCGCGATATCTTTGATGTCGTGAGCGTAGAAGTTGTTGATTGATTGCTCAATTAACGGCTTCCCGTTGATATCAATAAGAACCTTTGGACGGTCTTCTGTTAATTCTTTTAGTTCAGCACCACGAGATGCCGCCAGAAGAACAACTCTTGGAGCGTCTGCGTCTGCTACTGTTAAGTATAGTTTTTCAGCAGCTTCAAGTTCTTTATCGTTTTGCAGACGGAAAAGTTCAGCAACAGATACGATTTTATCTTCAACGTTCATTAAAGATTGTTCTTCAAAGATTGTCTTAGTGACAGATTGCATAGCTGTTACGGCCATTCTCATTTGGTGGTTGGCCCAAATAACAGTTGAAACACCTGCTTCTCTGAAAACGTTTGTCGGAGTTGCGTAGTATTTAGTTGGAACGATAACAACCGGACACTCTTTTGATCTCTCTCCCCATTCTTTCATGAAAGCTAGGATTTCATCTGGCTTTGAAATTTTTGAGTGCATAAGAATCGCGTTTGCTCCCGCTTTTCTATAAGCGTCTGCTCTCTTAACGGCTTCTTGTAATCCCCATCCAGCGATAAGAGCTTCAACGCGAGCGATGATGTTGAAGTCATCGTCTAACTTAGTGTCTTGACCAGCTTTGATTTTTCCACAGAACTCTTCGATGTCAGCAAGTGGCTGAGCTTCAGTTCTTAAAAATGAGTTTGTTTTTGGGAAAATTTTATCTTCGATACAAACCCCAGCAACTCCACGTTGCTCAAGTTTCATAACTAATCTTCTCATGTTGTTGAAGTTACCGTATCCAGTATCTCCATCTAGAAGAATAGGAATTCTTGTAGCGTCACTCATATATTCAACAACGTCCAGAACCTGAGTCCATGAAGCTTCGTTATTATCTCTTACACCAAGAGAAGCAGAGATTGATAATCCTGATCCCCAAATTCCTTTGAATCCAGCTTCTTCAGCAATTTTTGCTGAGATACCGTTGTGAGCTTCCATTAAGAATTCAAGTTCATTTGATTGAAGCATGTTTCTAAGTTGCGTAGACTTTTTCGTAGTTAGGTTTTTCATAGGTACATTTCCTTATAAACATTAAAGGCCATAATTAAACTAAAGAAGACAATCAAGACACCCGAAGCACGGCTGAAATGATAAAAAAACTTTTTCGGGATGCGATTCTGGTAGCGCACTACCATTTTCAGTAAAAAATAAAACCAAGCAGCTGACCCAAGACCTACTCCAAGTGATAGCAGGAAGTAGTTCACGAAATTAAAATCAAAGGCATGCCATGACTTAATAACAGCAGCTAAACCTGACATCGTCGCAATCAATGTCGGGTTAGAGGTATAAATAAGAACCCCTAGTAAAAAGAAGCTCGCAGCATGAGGCTTCTTCTTATTTTCTTCTTCAGTCATTTCCATTCCTTTTTCTTTTGAAAGGATTTCTTTCAAGCCAAACAGAAATAAAAATAGCACACCGACAATTTTTAAAATTAAAGATGTCTGTGGTGAAAAAGTAAAAAATGATAACCCCGTCAGGATCACCATGAAATAAACAAAGTCCATAATGGATCCACCTACAGCAATAGAAAAAGCTGAGCGGAAGTTATGTTTTAGAAGCGTATTGACTACCCATACGTTAATTGGCCCAACAGGTACACACATCAGGAAGCCAACTAAAAACCCAAGGAGTAGTGCAATCATGCCACCATCCTTTGAGACTTAAGTCCGTGATTAATTCTTTGTTGGAACACCAGCATGAAAACTAACCAAATATTTCCAAAAACAATCGCGTAAGCAAATAGCCATTCTGGATGATTAAATAAGAATGCGAGAATTAAAAACGTAATATGCCATGCTGGACCAATCAGTCCCCACATCTGAATACTACGAAAATTCTTTTCAATATAATCTTTTGGATTAAATCTCAATTTCGCTTTTTCATTACCGGCCTGAAGACTAGTAAATCCTAAATAGATTTTAAGAATTAACAAACGACGTTTTGATCCATTGGGATCAGCTTTCGTCACTCTGATTTTTTCTTGAATCTCTTCAATTTCTTTTTGAGTAAACCCTGCATCTCCACGGTCATAAGACATGTACTCCATTAAATAATGGTCATATATAATAGCGTGAAGAGCTTTGCTGATTCCAGCTGCAAAAACTAAGTACACAGTTGGGATACTGCCAGTCATTGGAAGGTATTTTACAACTCCAAATCCTAAAGCAAAATAACAAACGATATTAGAAACGTAATCAACCAATCCATCAACAAAGCGGCCAAACTCTGTCCCATTTTTCTTCATGCGGGCCTGCATACCATCACAACAGTCAAACACTGAAAGCCAGAAAAAGAAAAAAGCACCAAGCATAAACTGACCGTTGTAAAAACATACGGCAGCGGCCATTCCTGAAGCAAAAGACATAAAAGAGTAGTTATTAGGAGTCAGAGGAAGTGAATAAAGAGACTTCACAACTACAAAAGCACACGGTCTATATAAATAGACATCTAAAAACTCTTCTGCATGAATGTTCTTCAGTGAACTTCTATATTCTGAAAGCCAACTCATTAGTTACCCTTAAACAATTGCTGAGCACGTTCATAATCTTCACGATTATCAATCTCTACCCATTTATTACTAACAGATTGGTGAATCCCCATGTCATGTGTATGAAGGAATTCATTCATAACGTGTTCCCAGTTTTTAGAGATATTCTTTTCATCAGCTAAAAACTTTTTGCATTCGTTGAACATGTCGTCGCGGTATTCTTTCGAAAACTTCAGAATCCCGATTGCTTCTCCGGCAAATTTATATTTTGCACGTTCTTCCGCAGTTACTGCACGCTTATCAATTGTCATACGGACAAATCCGTCTTTATCAATCATAGTTTTAGCGCATTCAATATCATCAATTGAACTCTCGCCTACCAGAATCTGATTAGAGTTTCTGTCTTCAACGAAAGCACGAAGGATTTCTGTTTCATAAATTAAGTCAGCATCAAACAATAAGAAATCCGTTTCAACTTTTTCCAGACCAAAGAAAAGTGAATATGTATTCCCTTTAACTTTGTAATCATCGTTGACTGCAAACTCTACATTGAAATTGCTTTTGAACTTCTCAAGGTACTCTTCAAGAACTTCTCTCTTATAACCTGTAACTACGACGACATCTTTAATCCCGACTTTCGCCAGACTATCGAAGTGCCAGTCCATCAATGCTTTTTCATTGATTGGAAGAAGACTCTTTGGGTTTAATGTAACGTCAGCGATACGTGATCCGTAACCTGCTGCTAAGATAAGTGCTGTTATACCAGACATAGTTTTTGTCTCTTTAGGGCCCATAGACGATCCATGGTGCGTTTTAATGGTTTATTGTGATCTTTTTTCCAGTCAAAGATCGTGACCGCATTCATTTCATCAGAGAAACATGTTCTTCCATGAAGAACTTGTGAATCGTAAGTTAAAAGAATTTCACCGGCCTTAAATGTATGGCGGTATTGATTGTCTGAGTGCTCGATTACTGAATCCAGAGTATCGATCGCGTACATTTGTTCGTCTGTAAGAGGAACACCCACTTTTCTATGAGCTGATTCCATATACGGACGAAGGTGACGGAACATTGGCTCACCTTTTTTGTTGTAAGTGATAATGGGAGCTTCGTAAGTAGCATCGGCCACACCACGTTGTTCCCAATAAAAATTCTTTTCCAGGATCGCGATAACGTCCGGGTGTTTTTCTTTTAAAATTTTATAAACAGTTAAACCGTTAACTAAAATATTTTCTCCACCAGACATAGCAGGACTGATACAGCTTAGTACCAGGTACTCCCAATGGTAAGGAACGTTAACGTTGTCAGTATGAATTGTTCCACCTTCACGAGTCTGGTGGTAACGAGCACCTTTAGTCATTGTGTTGTTGCGGTCACGATCGTATACGCAAATAACTTTATCACCTGCTTCGTTTTGAACCAGAGGCTCTCCAAGAACGTTTCCAAGCAACCAACTGATGGTTCTTTGCTCTTGAATTGTATATTTGTTATGCAAGTCTATAAATGGTCTGACGATTACAATTCGTTTTCCATTTTCAAGTTCGTTTCTGATCTCTTCAACTTCTTTTAAAAAAGTCGGACAGTCATCATTGGCCAAAGTCTTAGCGTCTTGAATAAGTTCATACTGGTGAAGTTCTTTGATGAAGTCATAAATTTCGTTTTGAGCTTCATTTGAAAAAGCATACGTGAAATTGTCGTTTAACATAGTAGTTTCTCTTGGAAAGATAGTGATTTAGAGGCCCTAAAAATAGCACTCCAACAGGAGAAGAGCAACCCAATAGGGCCCTTTGAAATGAGATTGATTTACATCATGTTTATTGGATTTTTGCTAGCTAGACTGACACATTGCAAACTTAACCTTAATTCGTACTGATAACGCAAACCGGAGCAGTTTGTGAGGTTCTATTAAAGAGATCAAAGCCCTTAACCATAATGCAATAATTCTGACCTAAAGTTAAACCGCCAGTGATTTCCCCCCCAGTGAATGTGGCATATTTAATATTGAAATCATTAATCTGCTTATATCCAATAACAGAGCTACATGAAGGATCAGAACACACATACACCTTCCAGAAAGCAAACATGCTCGAATCTGAAGCAGACCAAGTCACATTGGCACTTGATAAAGTCACACTTGGAGTTGTAGTAAGAACTGGAGGCGAAAGTGGAGTACTATCAACGACAAAAGCTGCTTCAGTAAATGTTGAACTTACAACTTGGGCCACTGTCTTATAGTATAATTTTAGAGAATAATTTCCATCCGCAACAACACCATCTAACATCAAGTTTCCAGTCAAAAGAGCTATCGGAATCCATTTATTTGATGGGCACGAACTCTCCAAAGTAAAACAAACTTCACTAACATTTGCGGGCAATGCTGGAAGAGTATAATGAACTTGATTAGACATAAACGCAGGAGTTCCAGCACTGTTAATTCCAGCTGAATCCAAGCTGAATCCAACCGGATTAGCTTCTGCTAAATCATATTGAATTCCCGGATTAAGATATAGATAAGAATAATAAGTAGACAGAGGAGCTACCTGATTCCAGATTGGTAATTGATTGTTGGCAATCCCATTATTAAAGTCATAATTTAAATCTGGATTTCCAATACAATTTGAATTTTTAAAGAATGAAAGTGAAACTTTTAACGGGCTTCCTCCAATATCACTTGTAACAGGAATTCTTGCTCTCAATGCACTCCCAAGAATTAGGCAATTAGAAGCAAATGGTTTTACACTTCCAGTTACCAGTCCTTTCACTTCAGGTTTATATGTAATTTTATAACTCATAATTGAAGTTGGATTAGACGTGTATATACACCCTGGATCTCCAACTGTATTAACGTTACACATAACTGGGAAAAATTCTAAAAACTTTCCGGCCGATGTTAAGTAATTTGAATCTGAAAATTGATTTCCATTAAAGTCTGTTAAACATCTCGATTGAGACAAATTAAAAGTTACGCTGGATTCAGTATCTTTTAAATCTACAAAACCTGTATAAGCACAACGGTTATCTCCCGTCATTGGCCCGTTTACACCGGCCCAACCAATCGCCGCAAATTCCCAACGTCCTTTAGCAAGATCCATCGACAGCGATTCAGAAACACTTCCAAGAGATGTTCTAAATGAGTTTAAACCGTCTTCACTTCTTCCCATAAGTAAAATACCACCAGACAAGTCTGCACCGGTTGTAATGCTTGATTGGAATAATTTAAGCTTCACAGAACTTGTACCTTTCTTCTGTCCACACGAGACAGCTAGCAAGGACAGTAACAGTAAAGCGATGACTTTAGACTTAGACATATGGGCTCTCCCAATATCTTCTCGGTTTTAACTTATAGATATTTTAACACTAAGCCCTCTTTATGAGCTAACCAGCTAAGTCTTTGTAGAGGCCAGTTTGAAAAGTGGCATAGTTTCATGCCACTTTGATATACAAACTATTGTTATGATTGATTTATTAAGAGCTTATGAGTCCAGCGTTGCCAGCTCATTATCGTATCGTTTTTGAATAGAATCCAGATTCTCGTTAACTTCTGAAAGTTGTTCAAACAAAGTATCAATCAGATGATTGAGTTTCCCGACAGCGTGAGCGTAATCAGTAAGTTTCGCTGTATCATTGGCAATTGTCGCTTTCTCAAGCTCTCCATTGATTCTTTTTAACAGGTCTTCATTTTTTCCAATATCATTTTCCAGCTTCACAATTTCTTCATTTAAAGGCTTTGTAAGCTTGGCACGCTCAATGACGATTTCTGATTTTCTTTGCTTAATTTCTTTTTCCGTCATTTTTCTTTTAAGCGTTTTATTAGGTTTTGTCTCTTCCGACTCCCACCCAATTTTCTCCAGAAAATCATCATACGTACCATTAAAGAATTCTGCATTTCCATTGTGGAATATAACCAGCTTCGTCGCCAGATTTCTCAGCATAATTTCACTGTGAGTTACAATAACAACAGCACCAGGAAAGTTTCCAATCTCTTCTGTCAAAGATTCAATCGACTCCATATCCAAGTGGTTGGTTGGCTCATCGAGAAGAAGTAAGTTAGCTGGTTTTGCCAGGATTTTTCCCAATAAAACACGCGCGCGCTCTCCCCCTGAAAGAACTTTAATTTTCTTTTTAGCAAGATCACCTTCAAACATCATCGTTCCGCAAATATTGCGGACACCAGAGATTGTCAGCTCGCTATTTTCCTCCTGAATTTCTTCAGCAATTGTATTTTCCATATTCAGACGATTGATGTTCGTCTGACCAAAGTGACCAATTTTTGCTGACGGGTGAAAAGTCACTTTTCCTGTAATCGGCTCAAGAATTCCACCGATGACATTCAACAGTGTCGACTTCCCTTTTCCGTTTTTCCCAATGATCCCGATTCTATCTTCACGATTAATCGGAAAACTCACATCGTGAAAAAGCGTTCCGCCTTTTTTATCCGGATAGTGAAAACTTAAGTTCTTAACTTCTGCAATCTGTTTTCCCGGGCACTCTAAAAATCTGAATTTGAATCCAAGCGAATCAACATTTTCCAGCTTATCCATCGAACTCATTTTCTCAAGAGCTTTCATACGAGACTGGGCCTGAGCAGCTTTAGAAGCTTTCGCCTTAAATCTCTCAACGAATGCTTCCATCTCTTTTCTTTTTTTATCCAGGTTCTCGCGGGTTTTTTCGTACATCTCTTCGTCTTGAATGATCTGTTCGTAAAATTTTGCCGTATCACCTTTAATTTTTTTTAATTGCTGACGGTGAAGACCCATGGTGTGTGTAACGACATCATCCATGAACTCGCGATCATGGGTAATAATCATAATTTCACCCGGAAAGTTTTTTAGGAACCCTTTCAACCATCTCATCGAAACGATATCCAGGTAGTTAGTAGGCTCATCCAATAAAAGTAAATTAGGGGCCTGAAGCAACACCTTCGTCAGGTTGATTCGGATCTGGTAACCACCTGAAAAGCTCTTCGGGTCTTTGTGCAAATCTTCGTCCGAGAAGCCTAAACCAAATAAGATTTTTTCAGCTTCGTGCTCTAGGAAGTCGTCCGGGTTCAAAACCTGAACACATTCTTCAAGTACGGTAGGTTTTGTAAAGTGTATGTGCTGCTCAAGAGCACCGAGTCTATACCCCTTTGGGATCGTTAGTTCTCCAGAATCGGCAGATAACTCTCCGAGAATTAGTTTAAAAAGGGTCGATTTCCCTGACCCGTTTCTCCCAACCAGCCCTACACGCTCACGGGGACCTAACTGGAAACTAACCTTATCAAAAAGGTCTTGAGCACCGAAGTGCTTCGATAAATTTTTTGCTTGTATCATTGTGTTCTCGCTATAGCGGCGATCTTATGCTAAAGTCTCCCAAAATTCACTATATATTTTGACCACGTTCTAACCAAGGAATCGTCCGTATGTCTAAGAATTACTCTAATCTAAAAAACATTGCCGTCGTAGCTCACGTTGACCACGGTAAAACAACAATGGTTGACTGTCTTTTAAGACAATCAAACACTTTTGATGAACGTGAACAAATCGTTGAACGAGTTATGGACTCGGGCGAAATTGAAAAAGAACGCGGGATCACAATTACTGCAAAGAACTGTGCTCTTGTTTGGAAAGATACAAAAATCAATCTTCTGGATACTCCAGGCCACGCCGACTTCGGTGGTGAAGTTGAAAGATCTCTGATGATGGTTGATGGTATTATTCTTCTGGTAGATGCTTCTGAAGGGCCTCTTCCTCAAACTCGTTTCGTTCTAACTAAAGCAATGGAACAAAGACTTAAGATCGCTGTTGTTATCAATAAGATCGACAGACCCGATGAACGTATCGACGAAGTAAAGAACGACATTGAAGAGCTTTTCCTTGAGCTAGCTTCAATGCTTAACATTACTGATTTCGATTTAGATATTCCTATTCTTTACGCTTCGGCGAGATCTGGATGGGCCACTCATGATCCAAAAGTTGTGAGAACTGACGTTCACCCTATTCTAGACCTTATGGTATCTGACTTCTTCCCGTCTCCACGTGTTTCGGAAGGAACAGACCTTCAACTTCTTGTAACAAACCTTTCATACTCACCATACCTAGGACCTCTAGCTATTGGTCGTATCCAAAGAGGAACAATCAAAAAAGGTGTTAGTTACACTCTTTGCGATGCTGACAAGAAAAACAAAGCTTCAAAAATTACAGCTATTCAGGAATTCTCTGCTCTAGCAATTACTGAAGTTGAATCAGCTGACGCTGGTGAGATCGTAATCGTTGCTGGTTATGACAACGCTAAAATTGGAGATTCAATCGTTTCTACAAGCAAGATTGAACCACTTCCACGTATTACTGTTGAACCACCAACTGTAGGGGTTCAGGTTTCAGTTTCTACGTCTCCAATGTCAGGGCAAGAAGGTGAATACCTAACTTCAAGAAAGCTTGAAGAGTTCCTACAAGACTCAATTAAAACAAACGTTGCTCTTCAATACGAAGGAACAGACGATCCAAAAGTTTTCATCCTAAAAGGACGTGGAGAACTTCAGCTTGCTATCGTATTCGAACAATTACGCCGTAAAGGTTTCGAGTTAATGGTTGGTCGTCCTCAAGTACTTTTCAAAACTGATGAAGCTGGTGAAAAACTAGAGCCATTCGAAAAAGTAGTTCTAGATATTCCAAATGAATCAACAGGTGCTATCACTGAAAAACTTTCGACAAGAAAAGGGATTATGGAAAACATGATGCCACTTGGAGAAGACAGAACTCGTATGGTTTTCATTATTCCTTCAAGAGGATTAATTGGATACCGTGGTGTATTCTTAACAGATACTCGTGGTGCTGGTCTTATGTCATCTGAGTTCATCGGATACCGTCCATACACTGGAGATATGCTAGGAAGACAAAACGGAGCCCTAGTTTCTGATAGAGCTGGTAAAATGACTCCATATGCTCTTTACAACCTACTATCTTCTGGGAAACAATTTGTTAAGCCAGGAGAGATGACTTACGAAGGTATGGTTATCGGTGAAGCAACTCGTCCAAACGATCTTGTCCTTAACTGCGTACGTGAAAAACACTTAACGTCAGTAAGAACAGCAGGGAAAGATGAGCAGCCAATCCTTCCACCAATCGTAAACAGAACTCTTGAATGGGCACTAGACTGGATCGATAACGATGAATGGGTAGAAATCACTCCTCAATCAATTCGTATCAGAAAGAAAGAGCTTCAAGGTAGCAAGCGTTCAGTTAAGAGAACATAAGTAGAACTTAATTTTATATTACTAAGGAAAGTAGCATGAAAATTTTCTTCCTAATCATGATGATTTTTACAGCGGTATCAGCAAATGCTTTAACAGTTGATTCAATCAACTTTGAAGATAAGGTGAATGTTGCAGGTAAAGATCTTGTGATTAACGGAGTGGGAATTAGAAAAGCTACTTTCCTTAAAATTAAGGTTTACTACGGAGCTTTATACCTTTCTCAAAAGACCAACGATGCGTCTGCCTTCCTAGGAACTGCGGACTCAAAACAAATCGTGATGCACTTCGTTCGTGATGTTAGTTTCACAGATCTAAAGAAAACTTATAGAGAAGCTTTCGAAAGTGCTAATAAAGAAACGTACAAGAATTTACTTCCGACACTTGACGCGTTCAGCGCAAATTTAAGCGATATCAAGAAAGGTGAAAGGATGATTATCACCTTCTTACCTGACGGTGCTACCCTGACTTTCATTGGGAAAACCTTCCCAAAAGTTGGTGATGCGGCCTTCTCAAAGGCCTTATTAAACATGTACTTCATCAATCCACTGGACCAAGGCCTAACTAATGGTCTTTTAGGACGCTAACCTAATCATTAAAACAATATCGCGCCCTTAACTTAAGAACGCCTCAAACAGTCGTCACTTTTGTTAGAAATTTCCCATAAACATTTCTTCTTGACACAGTAAAAACATATAGATGATTATCGTATCTCAAGATCTTAGCAATTTCGTTTAAGCTAAATCTAATAGGAATGTTGTAAACTATAATTAGAGGAGCAACAGATTATATGGAGAGAAAAATGCACGTTACGATTGTAGATGATGTTAAGGATAATTTAAGAAGCTATAACGAGCTTCTATCACCAACATTCAATCTCGAGCTCATTCAAAACCCAGTAGACCTTTTAAGCTTTCTTGGAAAAACAGAAACAGACTTAATCATTCTGGATCTACACATGCCAACGATGAATGGTTTTGAACTCTATGAAAAATTTAAAATCTCTCACCCTGATCTTCCTGTAATCTTCTTGAGTGGAGACCCATCAGAAGAGTCAATCATTAAAGGACTAAATCTTGGTGCTGACGACTTTATCGTTAAACCAGTTTCCTTAAGAGAACTTGTTGCTCGTATTAAAAACAAAATTAGTACAAAGCAATCTCAGATGGCAGAGTCAGAAATCATTTCATTTGATGGATTCAAGCTTCACTGTGAAATGCAGATGGCAGAAATTGGCGAAGAGAAAATTCAGCTGACACCAATTGAATTCAAACTGATTCACCTACTTGCTAAAAACCCTAATAAAGTTTTCTCTCGTGAGTACATCACTAATCTTCTGTGGCCGAACATCCATGTTCAAAACCAGAACATTGATACTCACCTTTCTAACCTTAGAAAAAAGTTAATGCCGTTTTCTAAGTACATTAGAACAATTAAGTCTCGTGGTTATATTTTAAGAATTGGGTAACTAAAATGCCTTCTCAATCTCCTCAACGAGAAACTGAAGGCCATTTTGTTTTTGAATTTTGACCATTGGATTGTTCATACCGATTTCATCCAATGCCGCTAGAATGGATTTATCGCTCAGCTCTTTTTCTTCAATGATAAGAGAGCCAAGTTTCTTATGAGCTTCAAGAGCATTATAAAATTGCTCGTTCTTTTGGGCGATTTTCAGCGGTACATAAATCGACTTCTTTCCTACCGCAATCAATTCACATACAGTTCCCGCCCCCGACCTGGAAATCGTTACAGTCGCCAATTTAAAGAGATCAATCATTTCCTGACCGACAAAGGCCAGCGGGATATAATCCTCGCTCTTGAGCTTATTAAACTCGTTAAAATACGTTTTTCCGGTCTGGTGAATAACTAAGTATCGCTCAGTGAGATACTTCAGGTTTTTTTCGATTAATTTATTGATGAGCTGGGACCCATTCCCCCCACCAGTAATAAAAAGAATTGGTTTGGTTGACTCATTAATTAGTCTTCCTTGGATAACGACAGGCCTGATCTCGTCGCTGTAACACTCTTCTCTCAGCGGGTAGCCTGAAAAATAAGTTTTATTTTCATCGAAGAACTTAAAAGAGTCTTCAAAACTAATAAAAACTCTATCAGCAAATATCGAGCAGATCTTATTAGCTAAACCAACGCGACTAGTTTGCTCATGAATGAAAACTTTCTTCCTTTGAAGTTTTGCGGCCAGGACAACTGGAACTGAAACGAATCCACCTGTCGAAAAAACGAGTGTCTTTTTTCTATCAAATTTCCAAAGCACTTTAAATGAATCGAGCAATCCTAAAAAAACTCGGCTGATGTCTTTTAGATTTTCAACAGAAAGGTATCTTCTCAGCTTTCCAGTATGGATTGGATGATAAGTTAGTTTGTAATCGGCCACAAGTTCGCGCTCAATACTATTGATCCCACCGATGTAGTGAACATCAAACTCTCCAGCTTGATTAATTTTTTTTATAATTGTTAATCCTGGCATGACATGTCCGCCAGAACCACCACCTGTGAATATAAGAGTTTTGTTTGATGACATAATAGAGTCCCTAAAAATAAAAAAGCACTCCCGAAGGAGTGCTCATTAATAGATACTGCTATTATAGATAATTAATTAAGAACGGAAAGATCTTTCAGAGCGAGGTGCCCCACCTTCTGATCTATTTCCATCACGGTATCCACCACCGTTTGAGTTTCTGTGTCCACTTCCACTTCTGAAAGAAGGACGACGATCTCTATCTCCACCACCATACGACGGGCGGCTCATTGGAGCTGAACGAGTAAGTTCGAAACGAACGTTACGCTCACTGATCATTGGATTTGTTACTTTTAATAATACTTCACCAAATTGCTCTGGAACTTCAAGGAAAGAGAAAGTCTCTTTCATATCTACGTTTCTGATCAGGCGTTCATCAACGTTAACCATTCCAGCAACTGAACCAAGAAGTGACTTCAGGTTTAGACCATGGTCTTTTCCGATGTTAACGAAAAATCTCATGTTACCTGTAGATGTTCCTGTTCCACGAGCTGATGGAGCTCCTCTATCACGAGAGTCTCCTCTATCGTTTCTGTTGAAATCACGGTTGTCATTATTACGAGGCTCTGGACGTCTCTCTTGAATTTCAAGAGAAGGTGCATGATCGTAACGAGAGATTTGTGACTTGAAGATATGGTTGTACATAACTTTTAGTAAATCTTCTTTTTCAAGCGATGCGAATTTTTCTGTGAAAACGGCATCAGCTTCTAACTTAGGAAGAGTTTCGATGATGGCATCAAACTTCTTAAGTTCTTTTCTTACCATAACTTCTTTCAATTCTTTTGGAGTTGGAAGAGTCGCTTGTACAATACGAGCTTTTGTATTGTTTTCTACCATGCGAAGTCTGTAACGCTCATTTGGTTCAACAAGAGTGATCGCCACTCCAGTTTGACCAGCACGTCCAGTTCTACCGATACGGTGAACATATGATTCGATATCTTGTGGAAGACCGTAGTTAATTACGTGAGTAAGGTTGTCTACGTCGATCCCGCGAGCAGCTACGTCAGTACATACCAGCATGTTAATCTTCTTCATTTTGAAGTTCTTCATAGTGATATCACGTTGCTGTTGAGACATATCTCCGTGCATTGAATCTGATGGATATCCACGAGCGTTCAATTCATCAGCTAAAGTTTTAGCGTCTACTTTTGTACGGCAAAAAATCATTCCGTAGTAATCGTCTAGAGAATCAAGGATTCTGCAAACAGCTTCACTCATGTGGCTGTGTCTAACTACGTAGTGCTTTTGTTCGATTGATTCATTAGTTGTCGTCTTCTTTTGAACTTTAACAACTAAAGGATCTTTAAGGTAAGTTTTGATTAGTGATAAAATTGGAGCTGGCATAGTTGCCGAGAACATCCAAGTTTTTTTAGATTCACCAAGTTGAGAAAGGATGTGCTTAACATCGTCGATGAATCCCATATCTAACATTTCATCTGCTTCATCTAGAACAGCAAATTTAGCGTTATCAAGGATTAAAACTCCGCGCTCGATTAGATCCATTACACGTCCTGGAGTACCAACAACGATTTGTGGACGGTCACGACGTAGACCTCTGATTTGTCCTTCTAGAGAAATACCACCGTATACTGCTAGAGATTTTGTTCTCTCATATGTAGAGAATTTTTTGATCTCTTCAGTAATTTGGTTCGCAAGTTCTCTTGTTGGAGTAAGAATTAGAGCTTGAACATCACGGCTTGATGAATCAATCTTATTTAATAATGGAAGAACGAAAGCAGCAGTTTTACCTGTACCTGTTTGTGCTTGCCCAACAAAGTCTGTGTCTGTTGTTGCTAGAGCTGGAATAGCTTGTGCTTGAATGTCTGTGGGTTCTACGTATCCTCTTTCAGTGATCGCTTTGATCAATGACTCACGTAGTGGCAATTCTTGAAATGTCACTTAATACCTCGTCTGAATGTGGTTTCAATTCCCGAAAATTGCTTTAAATGAAACCTGAACCATTAGACGCCAGAAAAGCTTCATCGAGAAAGAAACATATTTAATGTTAAGTCCTTCTACGACATTAATTACGATACGACCAGCTAATAGTGGCCCATAGTGTAAAAAAGATTAGAACTCAAAACTAAAGCGTGGAGCTATAGCTAACCCACCGATATGCTTCTGAGGAGTACTAAAGTATTGATGATATTCGACCATCACATCAAAACTATTTTGGTCGAATAGGAAGATTCTAACGCCGGCCGTAGGAATCAGACCTACGATAATTCCGTCTTTGAGCTTCACACTGACTTCTTGCCCAAGGCCGTTGATGTAGCGCCTTCTAATGCCGAAATCCCCCGCCGAAATCCCTAGTCCAGCTACCCAGTCCAATCTCACAGCTCCTCTGGTAAGAGGTGCATGGTAGTCAGCAAAAACGCGGTACTGTAGAACGCGGATACTGTCTGGAACAGTTTGACCGCTTTTATCGCTTAATACTTCAACGCCAAATCCTGTCTGAAAACGAGCGCTCACATCTGCTACAAATTTAAATGACATCATTGATGAGCCGTTATCAAGTGATGGATGAATCTTTTCATATTTCGAATTTAAAAAACCAAATGAAAACTGCAGGTACTTGTTAAGTATGCGTGAATGATATTCTGGAAATAAATCATCACTCACATTACTAGAAGGAGTAACAATCGCCTTATTTTCAACAGTCGCAGATGTTACTTCTCCGCCATCTAATTTCAACTGGCCATCAATAGGATTGACTGGTTTTGTTTGTTCAGCAACTGGAGTGACTGCTGGAATCACTTCGATAGCAACTGGAGCTGGTTCCACTTTCTCTTTTGGTGCCGGAGCAGTCTTTGCTTTTGCTGATTTTTTCGCAGCAGGTTTTTCTGCTCCTTCAGGAGGATTGATCACGTCATCATTAGGAATTACTAAAGCTTCAGCAGCTGGTGGTGCTATAACGTCTTTAACGATTGGAGCAGGTGCCGTCTCACCTTCTTTTCTATTGATGATCTTTCTTGTGCCATCATCTTCAACACTAAGAGGTGCTGGCTCGATTTCCACACCTTGAGCAAAAGCGTGTGAACTCACTGAAAGCAATAAAATCCATCCTAGAAACTTCATAGTGTTCTCCTCTTAAAGTACACCAACGGTCTGTTTAATATCTTTAATCAACGCCTGTGCCTGAGGGCGAACTCTGCTCGCTCCTTCTTCCAGAATCAGGTCGATTTTTTTCGTATCGCTCATAAGCTCGGCGTATTTCTCACGCGGCCCTTGAAGCATATTATTTAATACGTTTAATAATTCCATTTTTGCTTCTCCCCAGCCAATACCACGAAGGTACCATGCGCGAAGAGCTTCAACTTGATCTGGAGTTGCGAATTCTTGATAGAAATCAAAAATCAAAGAGTCATCCGGATTTTTAGGAGAAGTCGGATCACTTGAATCAGTTGTGATTCTATTGATTAATTTCTTTAATTCTTTTTCATTTGAGAAAAGTGGAATGTGGTTATTGTAACTCTTACTCATCTTTCTGCCATCAAGACCTGTCAGAAGTTTTCCACCTTCTCTGACGATTGCTTGTGGAGGGACTAATTTGATTTTTGATTTATCAAGTTTAGCTTCAGGATTTTTCTCAAGGTACAATCTGTATTTTTCGTAGTCTTTCACATACGTGTTGTTAAATGAGTGGGCGATGTCACGGGCAATTTCAATGTGCTGAAGCTGGTCAGCTCCAACTGGAACGACATCAGCATTTAAAATCATAATATCGCAGGCCATAAGCATCGGGTAAGCATACAACCCCATGTTCACACCAACATCTCTGTCTCTTTCTTCTTTTTCATTTTCCTGAACCATCGCTTTGTAAGCGTGAGCTCTATTCATTAAACCTTTGCTGGTGAAACAATTAGCGATCCAGTTGAGTTCTAGAATTTCAGGAATATCACTTTGTTTATAGAGAGTGACTTTTTTTGGATCAAGTCCCATAGCAAGCCATGTTGCCGCTACTTCATAAATATATTGTCTCATCAACTTTGCATCGTGGACACCAATCAGCGAGTGGTAGTCTGCGATGAAGTAGTATGAATCAAATTCACCAGAGTTTGCCATATCAATAGCAGGTTTAATCGCCCCGATATAATTACCCAGGTGAGGCATCCCCGTCGGCTTTACGCCAGTTAAACAAATTTTTTTAGACATAACTTCCTTCTCAAAACGCTCGTTTCAATTCTAGCCAAGTTTGGACGTTCTAAAAAGGAGAATCTGAGTGATTTTAGTGATTAGTCATTGCTGATTACGGATAATGTAACGTAATCCTGATAAGTTCCAGGGTCTTTATCCAGGACTGACTTAATAACGACTCTTACAGGGACCTTAGCGCCGCCCGACGGCGTTCTACCTGTCGCAGCTGCAATTGTTACTGGTGAAGAAGCAGAGGATGTCAGAGTCCTCTTGGTGCCACTAGAATAAAAGTCATAACTGATTTGCGATTTAATTCCCGTTCCACCAATGCGATTTAAAATTCCATTGTTGGCCGAAGACACTTTTAAAATATACCCAGCATTGCTTACAATACGAACGTCAAAACTTAGTTCTTCATTTTCAGAAAGCTCACCGAAGTCCAGTGTTTTTGATGTTTTTGTACCATCATAAACACCACCGGTATCAACCAATGAAAGTGAAGTGAACTTGGCGACATTTATATAAATCTGGAGATTACCCATACCTTCATAAGCATTAATGTTGGTATAAGTACCAGTGTAACCCTGCACCTGAACGTTATCGTAATATGTCCCTGAAAAAGGCGGCTGACTGGCATCAATAGGTGCTAGTTGAAAATAGTAATTCAACGTTTTAGTTTCGTCTTTAGCGATTGTTCCAAATAAAATATCATTATTGGAAGTTATGTCGTTTGGACCTCTTAAAACATTGGTCGCATTAGGATTTTTATACAAGTTATAATAAATCAAATTTCCATTGCTTAAATTAAGTCCGCGACGGTTATAATTATTTGACCATCCATAAGTAAAAGCTAAATAGTAAGCAGAGCAACGACTATTTCCAGATTTAGTTCTCTTAATTGTGACTTGCGCTGGCACAACAGGATTAGAATCACCCACTCCATAAGTAAGTGTTGGTGAATTTATCTCTAGCCCGCAATCAGCAAACACCACTCCGCAAGTAAAGAGCGAAATAAAGAATAGATATTTTATTTTCATTGAGCACTCTCTCCTTCTGGGAGAATAATATTTCCAATTTCAACTATACCTTGTTTCTCACGACTCAAGTCAAGTCTTGTTGGTCTGAAATTTTCATCATCAATTTGAATTGTTCCCACTGAAGCTTCAATACCCTCAATAAAGAACTCCCCGTCGCGGTCAGTAAAAAATGGTGTGCTTTTCCCACTCAAGGAAGTCCAGAAGCCAACCTTTAAGGCCTGTGGTCTTTGAGATTTGTCTAAAATTCGTCCTCTTAAAACCAGAAGCCCTGATTTTCCAATCACGAATAAGTGACCACTGTTTTTTCTTGGATAAACAACAAAGCTTTCCTGGCCTAAAATATAACCAGGCTCTAAGCGACTAGGATCAAGTTGCAATCTTCTATATTGGTAAGGAGTTAACCCAGAAATAACAGCTTCTCCAAAAAGACCTGTTCCTGCATCATTAACACCACTTGATGTCTGCACTCCAAACTTTTGTCCACTCCAATCCTTATTAGGTTTGAAAATAACAAAACTATTTGAGATTGGCCTTCCAATAGAAAAGGCCGAATCTTCTCCATTGTGAACAAAAGCAAATGAACTTAGGAAACGAACACTTGTTTTGGTTCCCTCAGATTGCCCGTCATTTTTAAAAACATCTTCTCTCACGCCGACATCAGCAAGAACTGTGTTGTACTGAAGATCCAAAGAGCCATTTTTTGAACTGGCATTATCATCAACTGATGCTGAAACTTTCAGATCGTTGTACTTAGTACCAGTGTCTCTAATAACAGTTAAACGTTTAGTTTGTGATTCTTTATCGTAGAAGGCCGAAGCAAATGTCGAACTCTCTCCAAACGTCATGTTAAAGAAAAAATAAACCTGATTAGACCAGGTTCTAAATTCATCTCTCGATCTCCCGGCGTAAGCAGTAAGAGAGCTTGAATCAAAAATTTTCGTCGTTAAACTTCCGTTATAAGAAAGTCTGGCGTTTTCCACCAGAGTAGGATGCTGATAAGTCCCACCAATCGCCACATTAAATCTTTCAAATAAAGGCACACTGTAAGAAGTTGTGGCCATAACATCAAAACGGTTTTTAAAATTCTCGCCGACTTCTACTTCATTAAAATATTTGGTTCTGTATTCAAGTTTGGTTGTTAATGTATGACTATCATACCAATAAGCACCAAAAAGATTTAACTGATAAGTCGCCTGTGTCACTGCACCGGTATTATAGTCATTTTTACTTCCGGCCAAATCGACTGAAAAGTTACCAAATCTGGACGCCAAAATATGATTGGTTCCAAACATGGTGTATTTTTTGTTTCCCTGAGCATAAGCACTTGCTGTCCAATGCTTATTAAAACCATGCTGATAGAATCCAGATGTGATTGGGCCTCTTTCATCCTCATACTCTTTATTACCATCTTTATCATATGAATAATAACCAGAGGCCAGAGCATAGCGGCTGACACCTTCAGCAAGTAAATCAAGAGACCCTGATTCATTAAAGACAAATGTTTTTGTCGCTCCAAGTTCATCTACTACTTCGATAAGAATTTTATTGATCCCGTTATTTAACGGAATGTCTTTTACCGAGTAAGTACCCGCATTCATATATTCGGTTTTAAGAAGAATATTATTCACGAAAGTTTTTACCAATGATCTTGAATCAATTCTATATTCAAAAGAAGACGTTGGATTGACTACGCGATAGGGATTTAAAGAGAAATCACGATAAAAAGAAACACCACCAATTTGAAAAGACTGTTGATAACCCAGAATAGGAAAATTCACGTCTCCTACTTCAAATCGTTGCATACGATTTGGGCGATCATATATAGCGCGAGTTGCCTGCCTCGCCCACTTATTATCCTGACGAGTTGAGAGGTATTGCATCTGATTTTCAAATGCAACTTTCTTAATATTTAAGAAAGCATCAGTCTGTGCAGAGAATGCATCTTCCTGATTAGTTCTTTTATTAAATGTCTGCTCAAGTTTATAATTAAGCCCCATGGAAACAGGAGCTGCCTCTAAGGCCTTTCTCGAATAATAGGGCGTTAGATCATCATAAACATTAGCATCACTTGGTCTTAGGTCTTCAGGTGGAATAAGAATCGAAACTCTAAGCTCAGATGCATGATACATAATTTTGAAAGGCAATGTTTCAGGAGCGACATCTCCTTCGCCCAAATTGTATTTTACCAGTTGAGTTTCACGAATTTTATCATTAAGAACGCGCCTTAAATCTGCAGACGAAATTTTAATAATTTTTTCACCTACGATTACGACACTGACTTCTCCAATAAAAAAGTCACCAAGAGAAGCATCGATCAAAGCACTCTTTTCTTCGTGACTTGATTTTCCAAATACTTTTTTGAATAAGTCATCTGAAGACGACTGTGCAAGCGCACGAGGAGGTACACTTAAAAATACACACAGTCCTACAATGGCGGGTTTTAAATTAATCTTTATCAAAACTAATTTTCACCTTATCAGTTGCTTGAATATCTTTAAATTTTCCATTTCTTGGAAAACGAAAAACTCTCTCAGATGAAGCAAGAACATTCTCTCCTGTCATCCCTTTTAGATCATCCGAAGTTAAGTCAATATCCTTCTTTCCTGAAACTTTCATCGTCAGGTTGGCAAGAATTTGATGCTTCTTCCCTGAGTTTGCCAGCAGAAAAGAAACATTCTTATCATCTACATCCATTTTTTTAAGAGTCACATCAGGACTGTACTCTTCGGCCTCAACATAAAGAGCGGCCACATATCTTAGTAGAACTTTGATGCTAGCTTTTTGCTTTTTGTTTTTATCAAGTTCTATAGGAAGTTGTTCTGCAACTAAACGATAACTAAGTTCAGCAGTCGGCGCAGTCTTTCCTACCCATGTTACTTTTACTGATCTCTTTTCGTTTGGTGGAATAATAAGTTGTGATGGGTAAACCATAAGCTCACCATCTATTTTTTTATTAGATTCTACACCCTCTACATTCATCTCACGCTTTAAAAGCGATGCTGTCACAGCGATCGGTTGATCCGAATCGTTTTCCAAATAAAATAAAGTTGAGTTTTTATTTGCAACTGTCCCTATCGATGTCGACATGGGTGAAAATTTAAATGCATAAGTATTTAAGCTAATAAAGAAGCTGAAAATGACGAATAAAATATTGCGCTTCATTCCTTGAAACCGCCTTTTTGAAGTTCATTCTATTCTACAGAGTAAATGGTTTTTCACAAAATTAATTTGCAGAAATCTTTAAAAAAATAGGCTTACTTGTAAGGAGAGCTGTACTTAGATGATTGATCAAAAGATCGTACTGAATTGTTCGATCATTCCCTGCGACCTGCTTGATATGCCCTTCAATCCCGGATTGATCAAGACCTTCCACTTCAAACTTCTGACTCTCTCGTAAATGTCTTGAGTTAATCTGACTGGAAAATGTCACAAGACTTTTGGATGAACTTAGCTTGGTTTGAATAATTCGTGTATTAATCGCTGGAGGAACATAAGCTCGAAGCACTAGATTTGCTCGATCATCAGCATAACTGTGAGTTGAAGAAACGGCTGCCAAAAACATTATGATTAGTACTCTCATAGAGAGCGTATCGGCAGAATACTTGACAATCTTTAGCGGGTATTAACCAAGCCCCCTATCTAGCCGCAATTGTTAACGTAACTGTATCCAGGTAGGTACCTTCAACCATTGTTTCCGCTGACTTTCCGGTATAGGAAATGGTGATGTCACGAGAGATCGTCATCGGCCCTGTTTGATCAACGTTAAATGTTGTCCCTGATGCTGTTGTTAATCCAACATTAAGTCCTCCAACTTTCATTGTGTAAGGAAAAACTTCTGCTCCACTAACTCTTTTTAACTTACCTAAATTTGCACTGGTAAATGTAACTTTAAAACCAGTTCTCGAATTCGACATTGCTGTTGCATTCGCTACTTTTAAATTTGTTTGAGTTGTAGAGAGATCAAGGGCCGAGGCCACTGAGGCAGGTGTGATACTGATACTGACTCTTCTAGGAACTTGAGTCCTCAAAAGAAAAAACCCACTCGTTGCTGAAAAAGCTGGTGTCGCTAGGGTAAAAAGTAAAATTGAAGCAATTAAATTTTTCATCATCCCTGAGGGTAAAAGGCCCGCTCATTCATGAGCAGGCCTGATTTTTTATTATCTAAAAAATTAGTTAGAAGCGATGTTAACAGTTAGTGTATCAGCGTATGTACCTTCTACCATAGTTTCAGCAGCAACACCTGTGTAAGAGATTGCCATGTCTTTTGATACGTTCACAACTGATGCTGAAGAAGAGTTTGTTACAACTGATCCTGCGGCTGTTGATAGACCTACAGCTGCTCCACCGTATTTAAGTGTGTATGAGAAAACTTCTGAACCATCAGTTCTCTTTAGCTTTCCTAAGTTAGCTGAAGATACAGTTACCTTATATCCAGTAGCAGAGTTTGATTGCTCTACAGCTGTTGCCACTTTTAGATCTGTTTGAGATGTTTCAAGTACAAGTGCAGAAGCTACTGCTGTTGGAGTTACAACAATAGATACCTTCTTAGCAACAATACCTTGAAGTAATAAACTTCCGCTTGTAGCAGCAAATGAAGTTGTCGTTAAAGTTAAAAGAGATGTTGCGATTAAAAGCTTTTTCATGAGCACTCCTGTTTTGTGTGTGTAAGTCGTTTTTTGTTTACCTTGGTCTATTTCTTAAACCTTTCTCAAATCTATCTAAAGCACGAGTAATGCCAATTTTTAGACACCGTAAATAGTTAACATTCTTAATGCCAATATTGAGTGTTTACGAATATTTTAGACACTGATATCAAAAGGTGTCTAAAAAAGTGTCAAAAGGAGTTTTCTGCCGGTGTAATATGGGCATTTCTTCACACTATCAAAACCTAACTTGCGCGAATTTGATCAAGCGTGATAAAAGTCGGCCAACAGTAATTTAAATTGGGAGAATGTTATGAAGATCGCTTTGATTGTTTCTGCTTTCGTACTAAGTGCTAATGCTGCTCTAGCTTGTACAAATCCTGAAGCTCAGTTCATCGGTGTAGTCACTGATTACAACAACTGCTCATTCAAAATTAAATTTACTGATTATAAAGAGAGCATGGCCTGTGCACTAGATATTGAAGAGGCCGCTTCAACTACATTTAATGATGCTTCTTGCAGCTTAAAAGACAACGACCAGGTATCTGGATACCTAGTCGTTCAAGACGGTAAAGTCGTTATTGATTAATTAATAGATTAGTTAGTGACAACAGCTTGATCCATTTCATGCTGTTGTTGCTTTTCTTCCATTGGCTTGAAAGTGCTCGCCATTTTCAACATGATTTGAATCATCATAGCTCTTTCTTCTGAATTTAAGACTTTCGTGTAATTGGCCAGATTTTGAATGTGAATAGGTAGAAGGGCCTTAAGCTTTTCTTCTCCTTTTGCAGTTAACTCGACCAACATCCCTCTTCTATCTTTAGGATCTTCAACTCTTTTTACGAAACCATCTTTTTCGATAGCATCAATAAATTGAGTCATAGTCCCTCTCGTAACTCCAGTTCTCTTAGCAAGCTCTGAAGGCGAAAGACAGTGCACGGGCTCTTGTCTCTTTAAAAGCATGAGCAAATGAAATCTTCCATGAGTAAGACCGTGTTCATTAAGAACAGCTTCCTTTCTCATATTGATGATCGATGAAACTTTATTAAACTGTAATATAGTTTCGACCGCCTCTGGCGAAACATGCGGGTAGTTCGTCAAAAGTTCTTGGTAAACGGGATCTGAAGTGACATCTAAAATTGTTTGTTCCATAGATTTCGATTATGATGGGTACTTATTATTTGGTCAATTTAAGGTAAACACAAATTTTCATTGTCCTCATCTAAAATTGAGAGAAAAGTTTATGAAGAAATCTGAACATCAATTGCAAAACATTCGTTGGATAGATCTAACAGGTCCAAAAAAAAGTGACCTCAACCATCTCGCTCAAGAATTAAGTATACCTAATCGTATACTAATGAATGCCCTTGATCCCGAGCACTTACCTAAGTATGAAGTGCTTGAGTCCGCAGTGGTAATCTATTTAAGAGTCATCGATTCTTCAAAACCACACGCTGTGAACATACAAGATTTAACGACAAAAATCACACTCATCATTACTGAAAATATCGTGGTGAGTATTCATAGACTCGATCATTTATTCCTAGAAGAATTGCGTATCGAATCAGCGGAAAAAAGTTTTACGTTAAAAGATCTAATTAAACGTATCATCACTTCATCTTTAATGACCTTCGATATTCCTCTCACTTCATTGGAGAATCGTGTAGAAATCTTTGAAGAAAACATTTTTGAAAACCAAAAAAATAAAGACATTGTTCGCGAAGGATATTTCTTAAAAAGAAAAGCTTCAGCGATTAGAAAAGTTTTAAAGTTCTCACTGGATATTCTTGCCGGTCTTCAAAGTAGACCCGATTTTGTGTGGCGTGATTTTCAGGGACTTCGAGAAAACATAGAGAGAAACTTATTTTATACTGAAGATGTACTGGAAAATGTTACCGGTTTATTAAACCTTCACATATCCCTGGCCGCTCAAAAAACTAACGAGGTTATGCGAGTCCTGACCGTCTTCTCTATTTTCTTTTTACCTTTAAACTTTCTGGCCGGAGTTTATGGAATGAACTTTGATTATATGCCAGAGCTTCGCCACATCCATGGCTATTATTATGTACTGGCATCCATGTCCATCATTTCGCTGGTAATTTTTATATGGGTTTATAAGAGAGGCTGGCTGAAACGCCCAAATTAAAACTTTTTAATCTCGCCCCACTATAAAAAATTCATGACCTCACCTACTGGTTCAGATTCAAGGTAGACTGCCTCATACACAAATTGAGAGGCATTTATGAAGACACTACTTACGATCCTTGCACTTGGACTATTAACAACATCGCTTGCTCACGCAAAGCTACCGGTTAATGAAACTCTAGAGGAAACGGTAACGGAGAAGTTTTTTGCCGATGGAAATAATGCTGGAACAAATTTCGGTCAGGCCATCCAACAAATCCTGGGAAGAAAATTAAATAGAAGCGATTTTCAAGTTGTAACTTTATCAACTCAGACGATGAGAAATCCATGGGCCTTCGCTTACGCTCACGATGATAAAACATGTAGAGCGGGAGATAACTCTAGCGAGTTCTTAATTCTTTTAAGAGTTAAAATTAAAAATGCCAACGCTTCAACATTTGCGACTTACACTTTTAAAGTAAGTGCTGAGCAGGCCCTTCTTGCTGTTCGTGCTGATAAATCAGCGATTGATAACTGTACTGAGGTTTCTGAAAATGACGGGAACTTTGTTATCGCTCCAGCTTACAATTTAGTTGGATCATTCAACTACGCAGAGATTGCTGAGCCAAAAGAAGAAAAATAAGTTCACTGTTTTTTAAATTCAAATATGTAATAAAGGCCTGATCTATGATTGGGCCTTTTTATTTTTAAGAATGGAACTTGGATTTTGGGCACAAAAAAACCCAATCGAGTTGGGTTATCTTTTTTGAAATGTTCAAATCAAATGGTGCCCTGCGAGGGACTTGAACCCCCACGCTTGCGCACCAGATCCTAAGTCTGGCGTGTCTGCCAATTTCACCAGCAGGGCGTCGATTTGAGATCATATTTTTAACCAAGATTAATAAAACTGACAAGAGGAAAATTAAGTTTAAGCGACTTTTTTATCTAAATTGGCCAATTTTTTTTCAAGTTCGGTGATCTTGGCCGACATCATCGAATTTTCTTGTTTAACTTTGACGATTTCGCGGCGTTTTTCAATAACTTCAGCGGTTGCCTCGGCCATACGGGCAGATGCCTGCTCCAATTGTTTAGACAGGACCTCTGCGCTCTTTAAATTTGGGTTCACTGCAGGCTTCTTCTTATTAGATGATTCCAGCTGTGAGAGCGTGTATTTAAGCTTTTGCTCGGCCTTTTTAAGCTCTATGGCCTGTGCCCTGAATTTTTCTTCCAGACCCTTTCTCTCGCTAGTTAGAACTTGAATGATTCCATCTTTTTCATCGTCGGCCTTTTTGATTACCGTTTCTTCTTTGCTCTTTTTAAGAAGTTCACGATCCTCATTTGCACGACTTTCAAGCTTGGCCTTTTCTATTTTCATTTCTTCAATAATTGACTGAGCAAGTTTCAAATTGCCCTTAAGCGTTTCGATCTCTCTTTCGCGCTTAGCATTCATATCAATTTCACGTTGTCCCATTTTCTCTGTGACAATGTTGACTTTTTTATTAGCGAGTTCAAGTTTAAACTGTAGAGACTTATTCTCATGCTCAAGCTTCTCCATTTTATCATCATTAGAAGCTTCACGTGGATGAGACTGATCATTTTTCATTGAAGAAATTCGCTGTTCAAGCATTTCAATTCTCTGATCTTTGCTTTTTATGAACTGCTCAAAGTCTTTTTTCATTTTCTCAATAGCGTAATCTTTATTTTTGATCGTTTCGAGAGAGCGCTCCATAGAAGACTTCATTCTCAGAACGTCCTGAGCATCTGTGTTTTTCTTATTTCTATCTGCTTCTTCGCGGGCAATTTTCTCGGCCTGAAGTTTCAGAATTTCTTTTTTCAACTGGTACATAATCTTTTTTATGCGATCCATTTGAGATTCTAATTTTTCTTTAACCAAGTCTGAAGACTTTTGCTGACTTAAAATCTTTTGAGAAAACTCTGCTTCAAGTTTCTCTTTTTCAAGTGCAGCTTCAGCTGTTAAAGCATTATTGAGGTCCTGGATTTTCCATCTCTCATTCTCAGAGCGGCTTTCTTCTGATGTCGCTGACTGAGTAGAATGAGCATGTGCGTGATCATGGGTATGATCTTTCATATTTAATTGTGATTTACGAAGCTCCCATAAATCATTATCAGACATAGCAGTTGCATCCGAACCACTCACGCGTTGGAAATCAGGTCGAGAATTTTCTCCAGAGTTCCCTCTTACACGAGTAATAAAACCATCTTCAGCTTTTAAAGGCTGTCCGGCAATAATACTCTCAATGTCCTCAAGGCCTTTATCACCCATGATTTTTTGGATTTCTCGCACAACTCCGTGAGGGTACGAATCCATGACAACCTGGACAAAATCATCAACGTCATTTGAAAAACGATCATTCATGAGAAGTTTGAAAATAAAATGCTTAACTTCTGAATCAATTTCCTGCAGCTCTTCCTGCTTAGGATAATGAGCAAGGTAATTGATAACATCGTCAATTAATAATTTCCCCAATGGGATTGGAGGATCTTCAATTCTCTGACGGTAATCTTTTATGAAGTGAGCAAACTTTCTGGCAATAACCAGTTTAGATGCTGGATCAGTTATAACTTGTCTTAAGGCCTGGTATCTTACAGGTTCATTGAAAACAAGTCCTGAGTAAATATCAGATGCAACAGGTCTTCTTATTTCTGCGTCTGCACTTCTTCTGACAACTTCAGTGAAGAAGTTTGCTTTTGCTGATTTAAGGGCCGGGTTTTTGAAAACCAGAGCAGATAAAGTTAAGCGGTTTGTCTTATGGAAGTAAGTAATATCAAAATAGTTAGTCAATGATGTGAATTCATCGATACAAGACTCCATTTCAGGAATCCCCTTCCATTCATCACATAACAATGAAATTTGCACAGCAAAAGCTTCTCCGTTGTGTGAATAGGACACATCAACTGGCATTGTGCTGGAACTCGACTCTACTTTCTTGAAAGAGAAATTTAAGGCCGTATTTAAGTAAGACCTAAGGGCCGAAATATCAAACTTGGCCTTATAGGCCTCAATCACAATCGAGTCGATGAAGTATCCTAAATTTAGATACTCGTGAATTTTAATTGAGTAGATGTTCGACATTTCTTTGGAATAACGGTCAACCAGATCAAATTCCAAAGCATCATGGAAATACGATGAAAGAAGCGCGCGCCCCTGTTCACTATCAAACATCTCTTTATTGATTCGTCCACAAACCAAAGGATGGAGTTCAGCACTTAAGCTCTCACTCATCTGTAGTCTTGGAACATTCTTCACTTCAGGACAGGCACTATCTATGACAAAGTGATACTCCGATCCTTCTACGTATTTATAATCCAGCTCAAATCCCAGATCTTGAAAAAATACGCCCACCGGAGAGCTGGCAAGCTCCGCAGTGATGAGAATTTTCTTTTTCAAGTCTGTACTCAAGTTATTATCCTGTAACTGTTATAACTGTCAGTGGTTCTTTATATAAAATCTTCTGTAACATTTTCAAAGTTCTACTTACACATACCAGATTTCCATTTTGGATTTCGCTGAAGATGTTGGCACTGTCTTCGCATTCAAATCCAAAGTTGCGATTAATGGCCACAAAGATAATTTCGAGATCATTCATCTCTCTTGAATTAATCTGTCTTATTCCAGAGCCATCGTAACGTTCAAAAAGCATCGTGGATTTAATAATTGCTGGAGATGCAATCTCTTCTACGCATTTAAAATCTTCCGAATTAAAACTCTCCTGCATTCTTAGGTATTCGATTTTTTCTTTCAACGTTAATACCTGTACACTGCTCCCTAACTCCATTAAGTTTTTAAGAGTTGAAGTAAACAGGTTGCTCAGGAAACTTGTTTCATAATACCCAAGTAAAAAAGCGCAGAAAGCATATGAGCTTGCGATACTAACATTTCTACTGAAGAGTTCTTTGTCTTTTTCTATAAATGCTGCTGCATCTGAATTATTAAACTGAGAAAAGAATTTCCATGCCAGGTGATTAAATTCAAACTGAGATTTTTTCTTGTCGATAAATTCGACACGAAGATTTTCGATAATCTCTTCTCGCCACTTAATTTTGTCTCTCATAAAAAGCTCTTCGCTGTATCTTACGTAGAGAGAAAACATAGAATCATGGAAACTTAAATCCATGGCATCTTCTAAAACTAAATTGTAATCGGCCTTAATGAACTTTTGGATCAGTTCATGATTTAAAACATCACCTTTTTTAGAAATTAAAACATCAGTACCATTATTTTTTTTCCAAAAAATATTTCCTGGCGAAAGAATCTCATCTTTAATGTGCTTAAAATCTAACTTCACTTTTTTCCTTTTTGATCAGGGAGCTTCCTCTCCTATCTATTCGGAAATTATAAAAATTAGTTGAAAATAAATGGGAGAATTAAATAAAAAAGGCCCTGATTAACAGGGCCTTTTTGTATGTTATTTTTCAAGTAATGCATTACTTAGTGTTCGGGTGATAACAGCGATACATGTGCGTGCTTGAGTGATGAGTTTGCCCGGGAAAAGTTTCACGACAAACATCTGTAGCATTCCAGCATCTTGGATTGAAATGACATCCACTTGGAGGATTCATCGGACTTGGAATATCTCCTTCGAGAATAATTCTATCCTTGCGCCCTGAAGTTGTTGGATGAGGAATAGCTGAGAAAAGTGCTTTAGTATAAGGGTGCTTTGCGTGCCCATAAAGTTCACTCGACTCTGCCACTTCAACCATGTTCCCTAAGTACATAACCGCAACACGGTTTGAAATGTACTCTACGATTTTAAGATCGTGGGCAATAAATAAAAATGTCAGGCCTAATTCTTTTTGTAAATCCATTAGAAGATTAACAACCTGTGCTTGAACAGACACATCAAGAGCAGAAACTGGTTCATCGCAAACGATGAATTCCGGCTCAACTGCCAATGCCCTAGCAATACAAATACGTTGTCTTTGCCCACCTGAAAATTCATGTGGATACTTATTAAGTGCATCTGATGGAAGCTTAACCTGACTTAACAATTGGAGCAGACGAGCTTTTCTTACTTCTTTACCAGTATGAAGGTCATGAATGTCCATCGGTTCAGAAAGAATATCCTCAATCGTCATACGTGGATTTAATGAAGCATATGGATCTTGAAAAATGATCTGCATTTTTCTTCTAATCGCTCTCATTTCATTGGGAGTGTAATCAACGATATTTTTTCCATCGAAGATAATCTCGCCTGAAGTTGGTTCAATCAGTCTTAAGATCGAACGGCCCAATGTCGTTTTCCCACATCCAGACTCTCCAACGAGTCCAAGAGTTTCACCTCTTTTGATTTTAAAACTTACGTCGTTAACAGCTTTCACCGCCCCAACTTCGCGTCCTAAAAATCCGCCTTTGATCGGAAAAGTTTTACAAAGATTTTTTACTTCTAATAAATATTCGCTCATAGACCCTTTCCTTCAAATTGTTGAAGTGGATTGAAACAAGCTGCCTGGTGGCCAGCTTCCATATCTCTTAGTAGCGGCTCTCCCTTAGACCCACGACAATGTTCAGTCACGTTTACACAACGATCTTGAAAATTGCATCCCGCAGGTAAATCAAATAACGACGGAACCATCCCTTCAATTGTTTGAAGTCTTTCTTTCTTGTGTCCGCTAGTTGAATCAAACGAAGGAATAGAGTTCATCAATCCTTTCGTATACGGGTGTCTTGGGTGATTGAATAATGTTTTAACGTCTGCTGCTTCAACAATTTGTCCACAGTACATAACGGCAACCGTGTCACATGTTTCAGCAACAACTCCAAGATCGTGAGTGATAAGGATGATCCCCATTCCCAGTTCTTTTTGAAGTTTTTTCATCAGCTCTAAAATCTGAGCTTGAATTGTTACGTCCAGAGCAGTTGTCGGCTCATCAGCGATCAAAACATCCGGCTCACATGAAAGAGCAATAGCGATCATCACTCGTTGTCTCATCCCACCAGATAACTGGTGAGGGTATTCCTTAACTCGCTTTTCAGGAGATGGGATACCAACAAGTTTTAACATGTCGACAGCTTTTGCTTCTCGCTCTTTTTTTGATAATTGTGGCTGGTGAAGTTCGATGACTTCTTCGATCTGATTTCCAATTGTAAAAACTGGATTCAGTGAAGTCATCGGTTCCTGGAAGATCATGGCAATTTTGTTACCACGAATTTTTCTCATCTCGCTTGCTTCAAGGTTAAGTAAACTCTTTCCGTTAAAAAGAATTTGCCCTGAAGCCACTCGACCTGGAGGATTTGGGATTAAACCCATGATCGCTAGAGCTGAAACAGATTTCCCTGATCCAGACTCTCCAACGATACCAACTGTTTTTCCTTTGAATACGTCGAAATTAACGCCGTTTACGGCCTTAATTGTTCCACGATCTGTCTTAAATTCAACGACTAGGTCCTTTACCTCTAAGACTTTTTCCGACATCTTACTTTCCTTTTAGTTTTGGATCCAATGCATCTCTAAGAGCATCCCCTAAAATATTAAATGCAAGTACGATAATGAACATCGCCAGAGTTGCAGCACCTAATTGCCACCAAACTCCACGAGCTAATTCAAGTTTCGAGTCGTCGATCATTGTTCCCCAGCTTGGACGTCCTTGAACACCAAGACCAAGGTAAGAAAGAATAACTTCTGATTTAATTGCTGATTCAAAAGTTAATGAAAAGTTAATGATTAAAACGTGAGAGATATTCGGCAGGATGTGCTTGAAGATCTTTCTCATGTGACCTGCTCCAAGAGCGCTTGCCGCTTGAGAGTATTCACGTTCTTTATGCTTCATAACCTCACCACGAACAATACGGCAAAGTCCTACCCAGCTCGTTACCCCTAGAGAGATAAAAACTGTTGAAGTTCCTTTACCCATAATGAAAGCGATAGCTACAAGTAGCATGATGAATGGGATTGAAGAGAATGTTGTGTAAAACCAAACAATGAGTTCATCAACCAGGCCACCGAAGTATCCTGCAAGAGCACCTAATGATGTACCAATGATTAAAGAAATGAATGAAGTCGCTAAACCAATAGCTACTGCAGTCTCGGCCCCTTTAATCATCTTTAAGAAAACACTTCTTCCGAAAATGTCTGTCCCAAAAATATACTCAGCACTTGGTGCCGCATATGAAGGTCCAACCTCTAGTCCCCAATCACTGGCAATTACGCCCAGGAAAGTAAGAATAGCTAACAAAAAATAAAATCCTACTGTGATCAAAGCAATAAGCGCTAATTTATCTTTCACGATAGTCGAGAAAGCGTGCTGCCAAAGAGACTTTGAAGGTTTCTTTGCAGCTGGTGCCGCCATTGCCATTGTTTCAGTTCCAGTTGCTGTCGTCATAATTCTAGTGTCCTATTTCAATCTCATGCGTGGGTCTACTACGGTATACAGAACATCTGTAATAACACCGAAGATGATGAATCCAACCGCAGAAAGAATTGTCATTGCTTTAATAACCGGGAAATCACTTGTGTTGATTGCCTTAATTGTAATCCCACCCAATCCAGGAATACTGAAGAAAGCTTCAGCAAGTAAGAGCCCTAGGATTAAGAAAGGAATCTGGATAATTACATAAGTTAAGATTGGAACCATGGCGTTCTTTAGAACGTGTTTAAACATGATGCTTAACTCACCTAGACCTTTAGCACGCGCAGTTCTTACGTAGTCTTGGTAAACTTCATCTAAGATAACTGAACGGTAAAATCTTGTGTCTGGTCCCCAGCTGATTGCTACATACAGGATAACCGGAAGGATCACGTAAGGAATGAAGTTCGGGAAACCCGCTTCATATCCAGAGATCTCAAACCATCCAAGCGTGTAAGCAAAAAACCATTGTCCAAAAAGAATGTAAGCTAAACTTGAAATACTCATCATACCAATTGAAAGCAGAAGAACTGCCTTATCAATTAACTTTCCACGGTAAAAAGATACCAGTAAAGCAATTGAGATTGATAGAATGTTAACGATGATAAAAAGTGGGAAGGTGATCGATAAAGATGGTCCAACACCTACTTTAATCATTTCCCAAATCTGCTGCTTAGATGACCAAGAGTAACCAAAGTCAAACGTGAAAGCACTCTTTACGATTTGAAAGTATTGCTCCCAGAATGGCCTGTCGATTCCAAGCTCTTTGTGGAGTTGGGCGATCTGCTCAAGAGTCGCGTGCTTTCCTAAAAGGATGAACGCTGGATCTGGGGCAACGACGTTAAAGATAATAAAAATAATAAAGCAGACTCCCAGTAGTACTGGGACGACATAAAGGAGTCTGCGTAAAATATAAGAATACAAATTCATTTATAAAAACCTATTGAGATTAAAACTTCTTAAGTAGCTCTTCTTTTTTAGCTGTATCAATATTTAGGTATTGGTACGAATCGTGGTTCAGGTCACTTGAATGGTAATTTCTTAGCCATCCTTGTTGAAGTGTATACGATTGTCTGTGCATGTTGAAAATAACAGCAACTTCTTCCGCAAGGAACTTGTTAAGTTTTTCATACAGAGCAGTTCTCGCAGGAGAATCTTGCATCATAACAGCAGTTTCAAATTCTTTGTTGAAAGCTGGGTTGTTGTAGTTTGTACTGTTCGACCCTGGAGATGAGTTTGGTCCGTAGAAAAGTTGTAGGAAGTTCTCTCCATCTGGGTAATCCGCTCCCCATGCTAGACCGAACATTTGTCCACTTCTTTTCTTTAACTTCGCTTGGAATTCTGGCCATGGAGAAGCTGAAATCTTAATTTTAATTCCAATTTGTTCCATTTGTTTTTGGAAGAATTCACCTGACTGACGAGATGTTGTTGAATCAGGAATGTCGTAAGTAATTTCCGGCAGTCCTTTTCCTTCTGGGTATCCAGCTTCAGCTAACATTTTCTTAGCTGCATCTAGGTTTGGTCCCTTGTATGGGTTTTTGTAGTCTTTATTATTTCCAGCAATCCCTGGAGGAATTGCACCTTGAGCTGAGAAAGATGTGTTGTTATAGAACAGTTCGTTACTCTTGTTTTCGTCGAAAGCAAGGGCCATAGCTCTTCTTAGTTTTACGTTTTGGAATAACTTGTTGTCGAAGTTAAATCCTGTGTACGTAAGGTCTAGAAGTGGAGTGATTGAAAGAATGATTCCTTTTGCTTCAAGATCAGCTGAAAGCTTGTTGTCTTTAATAGCTGAAGCGAAGTTATCTTTTGGAATACTATAAAAATCAAGTTCACCTTTGTTGAATTTTAACCAACCTGGTTGAGATTCAACCATAACGTGAACAACGATTTTATCTACAAGAGGAAGTTTCTTTCCAGCGTCAGCTAAAAGGTGCTTGTACTCAGGAGATGCGTCAGATGGGTAAAGTTTTTCTCTGAACGTTGGGTTCTTTGTATAAGTGATTCTTTTACCTTGATCAAACTTTGGAAGAACGTATGGTCCAGTTCCAACAGGGTGATTGATAAATTCTTTTCCGTATTTTGCTACAACTTCTTTAGGAACTACAGCCGTGAATCCCATTGCAAGAGCGTATAGGAATTGTGGGAATGGTTTCGCTAATTGAAATTGAAGTGTGTATTTGTCTAATGCTTTAAGACCTTCTACTTCTTCATCATAGTTAGTTGCTGGAAGGTTCGCGTTTTTCTCACGCCATTCATTTAGACCTTTAAGCTTTCCATCAAGAATCCACCAGCCGTTAGCTTGGTTTTTTGAATCAGCTAGACGCTTAATTGAATAAACAAAGTCTGAAGCTTCAAGTTCTCTTCCTTTTCCGTTAGGGAAAGCAGCGTCGTCTTGAAACACAACTCCTTTTTTAATTTTGAAAGTATAAGTGATTCCGTCTTTTGAAATCTCAGGCATAGCTTCAGCAAGATTCGGAACAAGTTCATAAGGAACTTTTAACCAGTGGTAAGCAAGAAGGCCTTCGTAGATCTTTCCAATTTCTCTACCAGAGTAAAGATCATCAGACATGATCGGATCAAAACCTTTAATCTCTGCAGGGCTCACGATGTTAAGAACGCGTTCACTTGCGTCTTGTTTCTTTGCACAACCAGATAAAATTGAAGCAGTGACAAGAGTCAACGCCACTAGGATGTTTCGCATTTTCATTAAAAAACCTCGATTAACAAATTAGAATTGTCGGACTTTTATTTATATCTATAACTCTCTGCATTTGTCATGTTTTTTGGGAACTTTTTTTAATGCGTCACAATACTTACTTCTCGCAAGATTGAGGAACTAAAAACAGTGTCAAAATGGCATTGGGAGAAAGGTCTTTGATGAAGATTTTGAAGACAGATCTTTCATAGAAATTTTCATTAGATGAGAAGTTGTCGATCACAAATCGATAAGAATTTGTGTTCCTCTCCAAAACAAAATGGCCATCAACAAACGATGACGAATAATGTTTAGGGTAAGAATTGGCCGCTTTAAAGCGCATGAAGTCAGAAGCAAAAACAAAAAATTCTTCAATCGCTTTTGCTATTCTTTTTTTATTTGGATTGCCTTCGAGTTGATCATTTAACATCGCTGAAATTTCAGAAGACTTAATCTCTCTGTTCATCACTTCCGGGTCCAGTGAAATATAAAGGGCCTTTTCACCAACAACTGGGAAATCTAAAACCAAGTCAAACTTATTTCCCGCTCTGTCGAACTGAGACTCGTAAGTGAATGTGTGTTTTGTCGTAAGAAGCTCGATGCGTCCTCTCCCACTTCCTTCCACACAAATTTTGTGAAATTCCGCTTGAGAGTCCGCAATTGTTTTTAAGGGTCCAGTAGCACATGAAGAAACAAAAACTAAAACTGTTAGCAATAATCCTAAGGTGTAACAGCTGCTGCCGGTAATCTTCCTTTTTCCACATCTTCTAATAGTTTTAATACGTCATCTCTCTCTGATTGAACTTGAGCATTTTTTAGCGCTTCAGTTAAGTATACCTTTGCCTTATCATAAATGCGAAGGCGTTGATAAATCATTCCGAGGTGCTTCGTAATCGTCGCATCTCCTTTAACTAAATCACTTGCTTTTTTCGCTTCAACAAGCGCTTCATTAAATTTCCCTGTCTGGTAGAAATACCATGCCAGTGAATCTCTAATGTAGCCGTCATCCGGCTTCAGTGAAACGGCCTTTGAAATATACTCGAAAGCGACATCTAATTTTTCATTTCTTTCTAAATATGAGTAACCTAAAAAGTTAAGGGCGTGAGCATTATTTGGATCTTTATCGATAATAATTTGCACTAACTGACGTGCCTGTGGATACTGCCCGTCTTTTTCAAAGATAGAGGCCAGGTAGTAACTATGGCTTTCAGTAAAACCTTTATGATTTTTTACTGACGTTAATGTCGCAATGGCATCTTTATATTGAAAAGTGTCTTCAAAAAAAGCGGCCTGAAGCATTTTTAGCTCCATTTCCATTTCCGGATTCTCTTTTACACGCCCATCAATAAAAGTATTGAATGAGGCCATCTTTTCAGTTTTTCCCTGAACGAAATCTTCTCTGGCCATAGCACCCATCAATTGCCCAACCTGAATTCCAGCGTCGCCAAAAAGTGGGCTGCTGGCAGGAATGCGTTTGAAATATCCCATCGCCTCAACAGGTTGATTGACCTGTTGATTTAAGGCCCCAAGGTAGTACAGAACTTTATCTGACTCAGGTACAACTTCTAAGACATCTTTGAATAATTTGGCGGCATCATCATAGCGCTCGATATCTGAGTATAAAAGACCAAGTCTGACTTTTAAGTTAAGGTCTGTTCCATCCAGAGAACTTAGCGTCTCAGCGTATGGAATAACCTCAGAGTTTTTTTCCATTGAGAACATGATCGTTACCAGGCGTGAAAGCACCTGCGTATTTGTGCTGTTGTTTTCATCAGCTAAAAATTCTTTGTAAACTTTTAATGCCGCTGTGAAGTTTTCTTTTTCTTCGTGTAATGCACCGATGGCCAGTGCCGCTTGTGAATAAGTCGGATCGATATTCAGCGATTTTTCAAAAAAGACTTTTGCCTGAGTTTTGTTCCCTCTGTCATACTCCACTCTTCCTCTAAAGAAAGAAAAGACCGGATTATCAGAAGCACGGCTTGAGCAACCAGCTAAAAGACCATGAGCTTCTTTATAAAGTTTTTCAGCCGCATATGAACGTGCCAGGTAAAGGCAGGCCTCTTCTGATTCAGGATTTACGGCCAGTAGACGTTGGTACGTTCCACGTGCCTCTTTTGATTTTTCCAGTGAGCTATAAACACTTGCAAGGATAATCCCTACAGTCTCATCTTTCATATCTGATTTTTTGAACACGAGCTCCAGGATCTTTTCTGCTTCTTTTAACTCACCCATACGAATCAGTTCGAAAGCATACTTTCTCTTAACGTACATATCTTCTGGCTGGAGCTCAGCTACCATTTTGAAGATTCTGCCAGCAGTCTGAAAGTCTCCCCTCATCGATGCGTCGTTACCTTTAATGAACAAATCAGTCGCCAGGAATGAAGGAGCATCTCCTCCAGATTTTTTGGCACTATCTACCATCTCTTGAAGTTGTTCGCCTTTGATTCCTAATTCCGCACCGGGATTAAACGCTATTGCTTTAGGTACGATATCTTTATTATGCACAGTCATCTGAGCACATGAGATAAACGTGAGAAGGATTGAAAGCAGCGAAAATTTTAATATGCGCATAGGCCATCCGAGGCAGACTTTAAGGAAATGATTTCCCTCAAATCTTTTTCGAACTTCCAGACTTCAAGCTTTAACTAAAACTCATTTTACAGAGGAAACCGGCCATTTTTTCGCTATGTTTCTTATAGTTGATTTAATTGCATTATTAAAAAATCTGCGCCAAACATTAAAAATTGTTTGGGAAATTGTTTGACAGCATCAATTCAATGTTGCTATTTCTTGGCTCGCTAAGCCTGAGGGAGGCAACATTTTTCCTTAAGAACAACTTAACCTACTGTTTTTAAAGAATAACACAACCTCTTTAGGGCGAAGTGAAAAAAGTACTTTATTCCGGAAAACCTGAGTGCAGCACTTTTTTTTATGATAGAAAGTTTACGGCATAAAGCCTTAAAACCAATATTCTGAGGATTCGAAAAGAATCATCGTTACAATAGGGGAAATTAGTATGAGCGACGTAAGAATCATTAAGCGTTACCAAAACCGCAAACTTTATGACACTCACCAGAGCTGTTACGTGACTCTTGAAGAGATCGCGCAAATCATCCGTGAAGGTAATGAAATCCAAGTAATCGACAACAAGACGAAAAATGACATTACTTACATTACTCAAATCCAACTTCTTTTTGATCAAGAGAAAAAATCAACTAGAGCTGGAGATGTTGAACTTCTTAAGCGTGTAATCCGCTCAGAAGAAGGAACAT
>JBEIPV010000009.1:0-50214 GCA_040376855.1 Bacteriovorax sp. | reverse complement strand
TTTATTACAACTTGAGCTTTTAACAGCGTGACTGAATACTTACGTCAGATATTTTTTGTTTAGGACCTTTCTCATCTTGAATTGAATCCCGAAGGACTCAAAATCTTTTATCTATATTAGAATTTTAAAGAACAAATTTTTACGATGAAATTTGCAAAAAATGGTGGAGATGACAGGAGTCGAACCTGCGACCCTCTGCGTGCAAGGCAGATGCTCTCCCAACTGAGCTACACCCCCAAATTTCGATATATTGCTATATGATTTTGTGTTTTGCCGATCAATTTTGCTTCAAACGTGAGATGCAATTTAATAAACCCTGATTAATAAGTCAATCAATTATTTCTTAATATTCATAAAAAAGTGAAAAAAAATTACATTTTTTTCCAAACCTGGGTATAATTCATCTAATAACAACAACTTAGGTATTTACAAAAATGCAAGCTATTAAATTATTTTCCTTTATATTTCTGATACTTATCGCCGGATGTGATGGAAACTCACATAAATTAGACGTAATCGCGAATCCAAACGGTGAAGAGATAGATATCCAGAAGTTAAAGACCGATATTGGCGGGCTTTCTACTGCTTCAGCGACTATGAAAACCGTTCATGGAGACATCACTTTTCGCTTCTATACTAAGGCTGCTCCACGTACTTCCGCGAGAGTTATGCAATTAATTCAGAACAAGTTTTACGATGGGTTGATTATTCATAGAGCTCTACCGAATTTCATTATTCAGACAGGTGATCCTACGGGAACTGGCTCTGGTGGAAGTGGAACAAAACTTAAAGCTGAGTTCAATGAACTTCAACACATTAAGGGAACTATGGGGATGGCCAGAGGAATTGATAAAGATTCAGCTGATTCTCAGTTCTATATAAGTCTAACAACTCTTTCACATTTAGATGGAAAGAACACTGTGTTTGCACAAGTAGTAGATGGATTAGACGTTCTTCCGAAATTATCTAAGGGAGACAGAATTATTTCTATTACTCTTAACTTAAAAGACTTAAGCACCAACTAAGACGGATCTCATTGAAAGGCTTCCCAGTTCGAAAGCTTCGTATGGGAAAAGGATTTTTTCATTGGGATCAGCTGCGCCTAATACATATAACAGTGGAAGATAATGTTCGATAGATGGATGGGCCATCTTCCACTGGGAATGTTTCGAAGGATCTTCCGCTAAGAGCTGTTCAAGATTATTTTCTATAATTGATTTCTTAATTAACTCATCAAATTCGCGTGCCCAATCTACAACTGGTGCTGTTTCACTTCGGGAAATTTGGCGGAGATTGTGTACGATATTTCCACTTCCAATAATAAGAACGCCTTCACTTCTCAGTTTGTTCAACTCCTTAGCTAATACTAAGTGGTCTCTTAAATTCATAAAGTTTTGGTTAAGTGAAAGTTGGACAATAGGAATGTCTGCTTTCGGGTACATGTGGTGAAGAACACTCCAGTTTCCATGATCAAAACCCCATTCGTTATCGAGTTCTGCTTGGTATTTATGTAGGTCTTTTTTCACCTGACTAGCAAGATTTACATCACCTGGAGCTGGATAATTTATTTTATAAAGGGCCTCTGGAAATCCGTAAAAATCATAGATCATTTTTGGAGTGGCCGATGCCTGTAACTCCACTCCCTTAGTCATCCAATGAGCAGAAATCATCAGGATTTTTTTTGGAATTGGCAGCGTTTGTCCAAGGACTTGTAAGTGTTTAGTGAATTCATTATTAGCAAGAGCATTCATTGGACTTCCATGGCCGATAAAAAGTGCGGGCATTTTTTTGTCTGATGATTTGCTATTCATTGCTGCTGCCATTGCTAAAAGTCCTGTTCCTGAAATTGTTAAAAAGTGCCTTCTATTCATGAGCTTATTTTACGCTTTCTTTGAAGTGAAAGATAATTCGAAGAATTTACTGAAATGATAAGTTTATCCTATGAAATTTTTATAACTTTCACCTATTTATACTTTAAAGAAGATAGTGTGTGCCCCATAGGATTATGAGGGATTAGTTATGAGAAATTTGAGTTTAATTTCATTGTTTTTCAGTATGGTTTTATCATCGGCCTTTGGAGCGATGAAATCGAATATGCCTTCTACTTTTTTTGATACTGGAATTCCAAACTCTCACCTTCTTTCAGAAAATGTTATTCGTGGAATGGCACCAAGAACTCAAAAGGATCTTAAAAAATTATTAGAAATCGGTGTTGATAATTTTTTGATTTTTAAAATTGATACTAACGGTGATGTTGCAAAAGAAATTAGCAGATTGCTGGAAATGGGTGTTTCACAAAAAAGTATTCTGCAGTTGAATTTTCCCTGGAAAGATATCACTGATTACCAACCGGTTTGTGAAATGACTATCGATGCTTTAAACATGATTAAAATTTCTGAAGAACAAAATCAAAAAATTTATTTTCACTGTACAGTAGGTGAAGATCGCACTGGATTGTTGGCCGGATTATATAAGATATACCGTGGTGACAATGAATCGAGACATGAAATTTTTGAAAGCGAAATGTGTGACAAAGGATATGAAGCTGGGAATCCTGAGAAAATTTATAGCGTGGCCAAGAAGGTTCGAGATAATTTAACTCCGGCGTTTATGGGAATGGCGGATTTGATTGAGAAAAATCGTGGAAAAATTCTTAATAAAGAAATATGTAAGAGTCTAATAATACCAAAGGTGAATTTTAAAGTTTATAGCTGCAAGAAATCTAGGTTAATTTAACGCATCCTCGCTACCACAAGTCTGCTGGAACCTTAATGAGGGGGCAGTGCAACTTTATAAAGAGCACTGCCGTATAGGAAATTATCTGTACATTGCTTCAAGGATTAGGGCAGCAGCATAAATAGCTGCAGAAAGTGGGATGGCCGCAATAAGTTTCATCCAACGAGTTTCTTCTTTTAAGTGCATGTAGAAATAAGCAACGATACATGCTTTCCCCATCGCCAGGCCAACAAGTCCAATCACTTTGTGGTGTTGTGCGATTTTTGATCCCGGAATGAATAATTCAAGAATAGTTAAAAAAGTTAGGACAAAAAATACCATAACGTATTCTTTCGTGTGACTTTTGTATTGGTGTTTATGGTCAGACATTATTATCTCCTTAATCTTATCTTTGCACTGGTGCTGGTTGTGCCCTACTGAAACTGTTATTTACCAGAAGTCCAAGATCGATCATCATTTTATCCATCTCGACTCTTTCAGTTCCGTAGTATCCTCTGATTTGTCCGCGGTCATCGACCAGGACAAGTTTTTCAGAGTGGGCAATATCAAATAAACTAATTTTTCCTTCTGCGAGTTGTTTTTCAACAGGCTCTTTTGTTCCCATTGGCACTTTGTATCCACCAACGATCACTTTTTCCAACTCAGCCTTTGTTCCAGTTAAGTAGTTCCAGATAAAAGGATTCGAGTGTCTTTTTCTCGCAAACTTATAAAGAACTTCCGGAGTGTCTACTTCCGGGTCAACTGTGAAAGTCACGATCGCAGCTTTTGTTCCCAGGCCTCTGATTCTTTTTTGAACCAGGTCCATTTTTGCCATCAATCCCGGACAGCTGGTCGGGCACGATGTGAACATAAAGTTAGCGATATAAAATTTTCCCTGCAATTCCTTAGTTCCAAACGGTTTTCCAAATTCATTTTTTAATGTGAATTCAGGAACCACATAGTAAACAGGAAGTGGCGGAGGAAGAGTACGGTTCAACGTTCTGTACACTGGATATGAAAAAGACAGGACCCAAAAAAGTAACCAGAAAGATTTCCTTCTGATTAGTTTCTGGAACCAGTTATCTTCTCTAAAATATCCTTGCGTCGTTGTCGTCATATTTATTACTTTTTAATGTTTTCTAAGAATTTAGCTCTTTCTGGAGTTCTTTTCTTATCCATTAGAGATTTTACGTAATGAGCTACGGCCCAAATTTCGTCATCTTGAAGAACGCCTTTCCATGAAGCCATCGCCGTTCCGCCTACTCCAGCGTTTAATCTTACGTATAGTTCTTCAACTGTATTTGCTGAACGAACCTGATCGTATGTAAATTCTGGTGGCATAGTTGCGATATCATAGTCAGATGGCTGAAGTTTTACGTGATACATTTCTGGATCAAATTCAGTCATCGGTGCATTGTTAATTTTTTGTGACATAGCACTTAGTTCAGAGTGAGAAGCGTAAGCTCTGTGGCAAGTCCAACATTGAGCAACTACGTGATAAACTTCTTTTCCACGTGCGATAGCAGATTCTTTATGCGCGTCTCCGTATGGATCTTTTCCTACTACGATTACGTCACCTAATTTCTTATCGGCCCCTTCCCATTTTTCCGGTGCAAAAGTCTTGATGTATTGAACGACATTGAATGCTTGTTGTTCAGATAAATCCCATGGAAGCATCGCTGTTCCATTTAGACCTTTTTTAAGGATATGGTAGAAGTCTTCATCATGAGGAAGTTCCCCAGATACAACTTTTCCGAATTTATATTGTCCCAATTTGAAATTTCTTGGAGGAACAGATAATCCTTTTGCGGCTACACCGTGACCATCACCTTTCACTCCGTGACATGGCATACAGTATTCTGTGTATAGCGATTTCCCGTCATTCAATTGTTTTGCTGTAACGTACACGCCACCTGCAAAAATCTTGTCCTCTTTAAAATGAGTTTCACTACATGACACTAAAGTCACAAGTGAGAAGACGGTTAAAAATAAATTCAAACCTTTCATAGTATTCCTCTTATAAAACAAAAATTGTCACAAACATTATTAGCCACACAATGCCCAGGAAATGCCAAAACTTTCCGATGCTCGACACTTTTACAGCTGTCAATTTATCAGGTGTGTTCAGCGATCCATATAACCACGCCATCAGACCAAGTGCCGCCACAATGTGAGCAGCATGGATCCACGTGAATGAATAAATGATCGAAGGAAAAATTCCCGACGATGCATAAATCCCATGGGACTTTAATTGGTTCCAAAACATAAACTGGCTGGCCATAAAACCAAGACCAAGAATTAGAACAAAAAGTAAACTACGCTTGTCTGCTGTTCCCTTCTCAATATTCTTTTGGAAATTGATGAAGATGTATGAGCTTAGAGCGATTAAAAAAGTACTGATACTTGGAATTAGTAATGATGGTCTCTCCATTCCCGCCGGCGGCCAAACTGGTGCCGTAAAACGATAAAGTGCAAACGCCATCATCAAAGTCAAAAACAGCATTCCAAAAGACACTAATGTCACTGACATTGCCACTGACCCGATGATTTTATCACCGTCATTTGACTTCAATGCATTTCGTGCTTCTGTTAGTGCCATGATTACGCCTTAACCAATTCTTCAGTTTGATACTGGAAATCTTTACCAACAAGATTCGGGTTACCGTATTCATGTGGTCCACATCTTACAACTGGAATATCTTTAAAGTTATAGTGAGGAGCTGGAGATGGAATCGTCCATTCAAGTGTTCCAACTTCCCAAGGGTTTTGCGAAGCAATTGGCCCTTTGTACATTGAGTGAATGAAGTTGTAGACGAAAACGATCTGAGCTGCACCCATTGTTAACGCTGAAATAGTGATGAACATGTTCAGTGGGATTAGGTTTTGTAAGAACTCATATACGAATGGGTTGTAAATACGACGGTGCATACCAGCGTGTCCAATAACCATCATCCCCATGAAGATTCCGTTTAACCCAACCATTGAAATCCAGAAGTGGATTTTTCCTAAACGCTCGTTCATCATGCGACCGAACATTTTTGGGAACCAGAAGTATGTTCCAGCAAATCCACCAAGAAGAACCGAAGCGGCCATCGTGTAATGGAAGTGACCAACTACGAAATATGTATCGTGTAGGTATAAGTCAGTTGAAACAGTTGCCAGGTAAAGACCAGTTAATCCACCTAGACCAAATACGAATACTACCCCAAGAGAAAATAACATTGGAGTGTCGAATCTGATTGATCCTTTCCATAGAGTTCCAAGCCAGTTAGCAAAGAATACTGCTGAAGGAATTGAGATCGTCATTGTTAACATCATGAATGATTGAGTTAACAGCGGAGACATCTGAGTTGAGTACATATGGTGACCGTAAACCAGAGTCGAAAGAATCGTGATTGCAGTCATTGAAAGTGCTGTTGCTTTTGCTCCGAATGCTGGCTTTCTTGCAAAGAATGAAAGTAAGTCAGATACGATACCCCAAGCTGGAAGAATTAGGATGTAAACTTCCGGGTGACCAAAAATCCAGAAAACGTGCTGGAATAGTACCGGATCCCCTGATCCTGAAGTTGCCGCAGCTCCTGCCAGGAAGAAAGTTGTTCCGAATACACGGTCAAAAGTTAAAAGAAGTAATCCCGCTCCAAGAACTGGAAGGAAGATTGCGTTTAGAATAGCTGTAAGCCATAGTCCCCAGATCGTAAGTGGCATATCGAAATAGCCCATTCCAGGTGCTCTTAACGTGATAATAGTTGCGATATAGTTTACCGCTCCCATTGTAGAAGATACCCCAAGTACGAAAAGAGAAAGACACCAAAGGGTTTGTCCGATACCGGCCGAGCCAATTAATGTTGATAACGTTGGATAAGAAGTCCATCCACCAGCAGCTCCTCCTAATGGAGTAAATAATGAAGCTAATAGAAGAACAGCTGAAAGCATAGCTAACCAAAATGAAAGCATATTCAATGTCGGGAACACCATATCGCGGGCACCGATCATTAAAGGAATACAATAGTTACCGAACGCACCGATTAGAATTGGTGTGATCGCAAAGAAGATCATGATCGTACCATGAAGTGTAAACAACATAGCGTATGTATCTGGTGGAACAACTCCGCCGTTACCTGGAAATAGAATATGCCCAATAACTGGGAACGGTTCACCAGGGAAAGCAAGCGTCCAACGAATTAGAAGCGCCATCATCCCGCCGATTCCAAGGAATGCGATTCCGTACCACAGGAATTGTTTTGCAATTACTTTATGGTCGAATGAAAAAACGTACTTCGACAAAAATGTCGTTGGTGCGTCGTGAATTTCTTGTTCAAAAAATGCCATGAGAATCCTCTCTATCCTTTAACTAATGTATTAAATCAGATTTTTATTTTGTATCAGCAAGCCACTTCCAACCCCAGTAAAGATCAGCTTTGTCTTTTTCTGTTGTGAAGTCAGCACGATCTTGCATTTCATTTAACCAAGCATCGTATTCTGTTTGTGTGTAAACAGTAAGCTTAGCTTGCATTCTGTAGTGGTAAGTTCCACACATTTCCGCACACGCAATGTCATATAAACCAGTTTTTGTAAGCTCGTACCACATTCTTGAAATTCTTCCTGGCATTGCATCGACTTTTAGACGAGCATTCGGGAAGTATAATGAGTGGATAACGTCTTTAGATGTAATCTGGAAAATAACCGGCTTATTCACTGGAAGACGAAGGTCATTTAAAGTCACAACGTCATCTTCAGTGTTGAAAACACCGTCTTTACCAGCGTAACGGAAGTTCCATGCCCATTGTTGTCCAAGAACCTGAACGCGAACGATATCTTGATCTTCTTTCGGGTAATTTAAAAATACGTTTACGAAGTCACGGTTAGAAATAGTTGTAATTTGCATATCAACCATGATGAAAACTAGAGCACCGATACCAGCAACGATAGCGATATGTTTTCTACTTGTTCCGTGTGTATAGAATGGTTTTTTATTTCTTTTCTTAGAGTATAAATATGAGAAACCAAATAATCCCAAACAAACAAAGAAGAAGAAAAACAGAATTAACCATGTTGTTAACATGAATAGACTGTCGATCAAATGTCCGTTCGTTGAAATGTCGATTGGTGGCTTCATCGCTTCCCAGAAACCAACATTAGATGCAGCGTCTGCCGATGTTACAAAGTGTTTCATAAATAAGTTCAAAAGAAGATTCATATCAGCAATCCTGTCATGGAATATAAAGTTGCGTTATTATTGTCTATTTATCGTTAATCATAATCAAAAATTCTAGTTTCATCTACTTAAAAAAGATGAGGGCAATCAGGAGCAGTGGAAGGTAAAACAGGGACCCTAAAAAGTAATTTCTTGCCCACTGTCTTTCTTCGTCTTTGTTCTTTTTAAAGAATCCAAAGGCCGAATAAATTAAAAAAGCTCCACTTAAAATGAATGCTGCTCTGGTATAAATAAAACTAGCTTGTGAAAAGTAAGTCGGAAGAAGTGAAGTCACGAACAAAAAGCCCGTGAAAACGAAAATTCCAATCTTCGTAATGGTAAATCCCCTCTTTAAGTTGGGATAAACCTTGATATTTGCATTTCCGTAGTCATCTGCGTGGTAAAGCGAGATGGCCAGGAAGTGTGGAAGTTGCCATACAAAAAGAATCAAAAATAAAGTCACGGCCATAATATCAATTTGACCCGTAACAGCAGTCCAGCCCATAACCGGTGGAAGTGCTCCTGGAATGGCACCAACATAAACGGCCAATTCACTTTTTTGCTTCATCGGTGTGTAGGCGTATAAATAAGACGCCGCAGCAATAAGGGCCAAGACCCCAGTTACAACGTTCACATAAATACAAATTGCTGGAATCGAAAATAGAATCAGGATTGTTCCGAAGATTAGGGCCGTTCTCGGCTTCATTCTTTTTGAAGGAAGTGGACGATCTTTCGTACGGTTCATCTTGGCATCGACATCGCGTTCAATATAGCAGTTAAGTGCAGCTGCACCGATAACCACCATAGTAATAAGTGCAAAAGCAAAAAAGGCCTTAAAGAAATTAATTTTATCCGGAGCAATTAACGTCCCCACCATCGCTGTGACCATAACCAAAAGTGATAACTTTGGTTTTGTAAGATCGACCACATCTGAAAGAAATGAGTGGGGATTACCTAAAAAAAAAGAGCGCTCCACATCTTTCATCATCAGGTTTAGTTTCCATAATGAAACCAATGATAGGGCTGCACCTGCTAAGTGAAGTGTTGTTGGAAGAACACTCATATTTAACCAGATCGTCAGAATTCCAAATACGACCTGAGCTGAAACGCAGATAAATGGAAGGATACTTACTGTCCTTAAAATTTTATCACCTTTAAAGAAGTGATAAGTTTTAACTGAGAAGAATGAAACCACTAAGAAAACGATAACACCGAAATAACGGTGAATCATATGTAACTGAGATGGGTGCATTGATGGCCAGAATTTATATCCCCAGCTCGCAACGTCCATACATAAAAAAGCACTGTTGGGTCCAAGTCCACAAGCAGCTCCCGCTCCCGCGTGTCTCATGAAAGCACCAAGAAGAATCTGTGCGTACAATAATGCTAGTGAAAATAAAATTCCGTGACGAACAACTGGCTTCCAATTTTTTTGGATATTCTCTTTTACCTTTTGTGATAATTCACGAACCGGCTTAACTGTTAAAGCGGCCATGTGGTGAATATAAACAATGAAAGAAAAATAAATAAGTGAAAGACCTAAGTGAGATGTCGAAACAATTGTTGGCAGTTTATAGATAACTGTGATTCCACCAAGAGCTCCTTGAGCGATAACTAAAAATAAAGCTAGTGCTGAAGCTTTGAATAAGTGCAGATGTGCATCTGACTTTTTCCTTTCTTGAAATGAGAATATCACCATTCCAATAGTCAGTAGTCCTACGAAGCTTGCAAGCAAACGGTGACCGTGCTCGATAAGAATCGCGCCTTCCATATTTGGGAAAACCTGGTCATAACATAATGGCCAGTCTGGACAAGCAAGACTTGATTGAGTGTTGTGAACAACTGCACCCCACATTAGCAATGCGAATGTGAAGAAGATGTTCAGAAGTGAAAGATTTTTAAGACGCATATCTTTACTCTATTTTAAGCTGTAATCGGTGCCCCATTTTATACTAAATCTTTCTTGCAAAGTCATACAGATATTGAGGATAATTCACCTGATATTAGATGAGTTTTATAGGGGAATAATCACATGCATAAAAATAAAGGTCCGGTCTATTATGGTGATTATCTACAACTCCCTAAACTACTCGATTCACAACTGCCGCTAAGTCGTAAATATGCCGATGAAACTAACGGTGAATGTCATGATGAAATGCTTTTTATTGTGGTTCACCAAGTATACGAGCTGTGGTTTAAACAAATTCTGCACGACTTAGACTCTATTCTCTCGGTCTTCAATAAAACTTACATTCCTGAAGTAGAACTCTCGTCAATTATTCAGAAGCTTGAGCGTATCAAAAAGATCCAGGGATTATTGATCGGGCAATTCGACGTGCTTGAGACAATGACTCCGATGGATTTCCTTGAGTTCCGAGATCTGCTGATTCCGGCCTCTGGTTTCCAAAGTGTTCAGTTTAGAGAGATTGAAATTAAATTGGGACTGCATACTAATGACCGCATGGATGTTGACCGTGAGTTTTTCATGGGACGACTATCAGACAAAGACCGCGCTCACTTAACCGAAGTTGAATCCTCTCCTACTATTTTAAAATGTCTGGAAGGTTGGCTGGAAAGGCTTCCTTATACAAATACATCAGGATTTAATTTTTGGGATGAATACCAGAAATCAATCAATGCTATTTTAAAAGATGATCAGGATATTATTGAAGCTAACAGTGCTCACTTAACAGAAAGAGCAAAAATGATTCAGCTTGAAAACTTAAAGGCAACACGCGGAACATTTGAGAGTTTATTTAAAACTGAGTCTCATGATGAACTGGTAAAAAACAATCAAAGAAAGCTTTCTCAAAAAGCAATTTTGAATGCACTCTTCATCTTGCTTTATAGACATGAATCGATGCTGACTCTTCCGTTTCATCTTATTACTTCTCTAATGGATATCGATGAGAATTTTACAACATGGCGCTACCGTCATGCTCTCCTTGCTCAAAGAATGTTAGGAACAAAAATTGGAACAGGTGGATCTTCAGGACATCAGTATTTAAAAAGAGCTGCGGATAACAACCGCGTCTTCTTAGACTTATTTAATCTTTCTACTTTTCTAATACCGAACTCAAGACTTCCGAAAATTCCTACGGAAATCAAAAAGAGGCTGAGCTTCAATGTATAAAAAATATTATTCACGCTTTTTAACAGCGAACCCACATATTCAGCATTACGCTAGCCATAGTCATCACTTCTGGCCGGATGTCACTCGCGAAGCTGGGATTCAATACTGGGATGATTCGGCAAAATATGTCGATGATAAGTGGAATCATATTTTTGGTGAGAAAATTCCTGCTGTTCAAAAATTGATTGCAGAGGTTTTAAAACTATCTCATCCTGAACAAATCGTTTTTGCACCAAATACTCATGAACTTGTGTACCGCCTGATTAGTTGCTTTGATCCGAGAAAGAAAATATCTATCTTAACAACTGACTCTGAATTTTACAGTTTTGATCGTCAGGTAAATCGCCTGGAAGAAGATAAACTTGTGAGTCTTGAAAAGATTCCAACACAGCCATTTGATGATTTCGAAACAAGATTTATTAAAAATATTACTGAAAATCATTACGACATGATTTTTTTTAGTCATGTCTTTTTCAATTCAGGGATGGCCGTAAAAAATCTTAAGAAGATTGTTGAGAGTGTAAAAGAAACTAATACGATGATTGTCATTGATGGTTATCATGGCTTCATGGCCCTTCCGACAGATCTATCTGAAATTGAAAACAGGATCTTCTATATCGGGGGATCATATAAATATGCCCAAGGTGGAGAAGGATGTTGCTTTCTTTACTCTCCTCCAAATTCTAGTGAGCGTCCTCTTTATACTGGATGGTTCGCGGGCTTTGATTCATTAGCAACTGATGGTAGAAATACTGGTTACTCAAGGGATGGTTACAGATTTGCTGGATCAACAATGGATTTTTCTGCTCTGTACAGATTAGAGTCCGTGCTTAATCTTTTTAAATCAGAAGGATTAACAGTTGAAAAAATGCATGCTCATATTCAAAAGCTTCAGAAAAATTTCCGCGACCACCTAATGGACATTGATCATCACTTTTTAACGGAAAAAAACATTCTCAGTGTAGATTATAATTATCACGGTCATTTTTTAACTTTTGCTATGCCAAGTCCTGAACACGCAAAAGCTCTTCATGATGAATTACGAGATATTAATATCTGGACTGATTATCGTGGAAGCAGACTGCGTTTTGGTTTTGGGATTTATCAGAATGAATGTATCGATCTACGCGCCCTGATTAAAACTCTTTAAAATAACAAAAATTAAAACACCTGTGACTGAAACATATAACCAAATTGGGAAAGTCACACGGGCAAATTTTCTATGGCGAGTGAAGTTTTTCACGAACGCCAGATAAAGGGTCGTTAAAATCAACGGAACTTGAACAATTGAAAGAAGAATGTGAGTGATAAGAATAAAGAAATAAATCGGGCGGATCATTCCCACACCCATAAATTTCGTGTCACCTTGAAAATGGTGATAAGTAATATAAGACACTAAAAAACACGCTGATGTTAAAGTTGCGGCCAGCATCGCTTTGATGTGCAGATCTTTGTGATTTTTCTTAATAAGAACATAACCAGCAACAAGCAGAGTTGCCGTCAGTGTATTTAAAATTGCATTAAGGGCCGGAAGATTACTCACCCATCCTGCTGAATCAACAGCTGCACCTGTTTTAAAATAAATCAGCCAAAATAAAAAACCAATAACAGCGGCACTAAGAAGTCCGATAATACTGAAAACTGTTTTTTCTGAGTTCATATTGATTAGCTGTTTTTTGGAAGATCGTTATTGTTAACGTTCTTAAATTTCATGAAAGTTTTGAAAAGGTAATACATCGGATAGTAAATCGCTACAATGAAGACCCCGATGACATACAGATAGTATTTGTCATTTGGGTTTGTACCCGTACACATCGGGCAAGCTAGTGCTTGGCCCGAAGTGATAAGAGTTAAAGTCATTATTAGCGATATTTTTTTAATCATAATTAACTACAGTAGGTAAACAAACGTGAAAACGAGAATCCAAACAAGGTCGACAAAGTGCCAGAAAAGCCCTGCGATTTCCAGCTGGTTATAATCCCCATTATCAAAGTCACCGCGGTAAGCGTGAACAAGCATAACGATAAGGTAGATAACCCCAGATAAAACGTGGAGTCCGTGGAATCCAGTAATAGCAAAAAATGTTGATGAGAAAAGTGCATCACCGTGAGCGTATGAGCTGAAACTCATGCCCATTGCATGGTTAAGATGTATGTACTCATAAACCTGAATACCAAGGAAAGCCGCTCCACCAAGAATTGTGAAAGCTAACCAACTAAGCATCCCTTTTCTATTTCTTTGCTTACATGCATCGATAGCTAAAACCATCGACACAGATGAACAGATTAGAAGGAATGTCATGAAACCTGAAAGCTCAACTCCGCCAAGGGCCTCTGCTGGATTTGGCCAATCACGAGAGTATCTTAGAGACGCATAAGCAATTAAATAACCCGCAAACGACATACCGTCAGTTGCAAGGAATAACCACATTCCGATTTTCCCTGGGCTTGCTTTAGCAAACTGTGGGTCTACCGGGTATTCATGATAAGGCTTTGGCCCGTCGTGTGTATGTGCATGTGATGACATATATCGCCCCTTATTTTCCTAATTCGATTACGTATTTAGTTAAACCGTTAATTTGCTTTTCAGCATCTCCACCGAAGTATCCTGGTTCAATTGGCTCTTTACCATTATCACCGAAGAAGCTTGGCATTGTCGTTCCTGGCATAATAGCTTGAGGATTCTTAATCCATTTTGCAATCCAAGTTGGACGAAGTCTATGTGCCGCTTTTCTTAAATCCGGCGCAAGTGGAGTTTCATTGTTAAAGCCTTGAGTGTGACACTGAACACAGTTAAGTGCTGTGAAAAGTTTCAGTGTTTCTTCACGTTCACCTGGTGCCCATTGTACCGACTCAGAGATTTCAACGAAAGTTGGCTGTTTAGCACCTTGTTGGAATCCGTTAATGATTCTGTTCTTCTCTTCTGTTGAAAGGTTGAACGTTGGCATTCTGATTGATAACCACGGTCTGATCTTTTGCTCAGGGTTAGTTAAGAAGTGGTAGAACCAATCTGCTTGAACTCTATGACCTTGCTCAACAAGTCTTGGTGGACCTTGGTTGATATCATCAATGAACATATTCAGAATGTCTCCGCGCTGTCCATCAACCTGGTGACATCCCACACATCCGTACTTGTTAACAACTTTCATACCATCAGCAAGCATTGCTTCATTAGCGTTTAGTCTCTTCACACCAGCAAGTGGTAATGGATCAGAAACCTGGCCTAGAAGAGCAACTGTAATTTTCTTCGCTTCTGCTTCACTCATGTAGAAGTTTGGCATTTTTGTTAAGTCGCGGAAAACTTTATCAATTCCAATATCCCAACGTCTTGGGTTTTGTAAGTGAGCCGTGATCCATCCATCTCTCGAGTGAGGAACATCGTGCTGAATACCAAAACCGAACTGAGTAACTGGCTTCGATCCTTCTTTTGTAAGCTCTGGTCCGATAGGAGCATAGCCATCAAATCCTTCGATATTGTGACAAGAGAAACATCCGTACTTACCAATTGATCTCTTACCAAGATCAAGAGTTTTTTCACGGTCAGTCATCTTAGCTACTTTTGCTTTTGAGTTTTCGATTGTATCGAAAGCCGATAAGTAGTCAGCTAAAAGTTCATCACGGGCCTTTAAGTCAAATGGAGCAAACTTCAGACCTTCGAAACCTTTGTTTCTTAGAGTCATTAAGTAAGCAGTAATATCGTTTGCTTCACTGTCAGTTAAACGAAGTGAAGGCATGATTGTATCTTCTTGGTAGTGCCATGGTTTTTTGATCCATGATTTTAACCAATCAGCAGAAACTTTTGATCCAAGACCAGATAACCATGGACCTGCGTATGCTTTAACAGCTTTTGATTGATCTTCAAGACCATCAATTCCGTGACATCCCATACATCCAATAGTTGAAACTAAAGTCTTACCATTTTCAACGTTTCCAGCTCCGTTGTACTTTTCATTTGGCTCATATCCTTTAGATTTGTCCCAAATGTATTCTGCCATCGCGTTTACTTCAGCAAGATTGTAACGAACGAATTCTGGTTTAGAGTTGTTCGACTGTCTAAAGAACGCCGGCATTTTTGTATGCTTATTGAAAGCTTTCGGCTCCCATACCCATGACTTGAACCATTCTTTATCAACTTTTCCAGCAATCTTTAGAAGTGATGGACCAGTTTTTCTCTTGTGTTCCCAACCATCGATCTTGTGACAAGCATTACATCCGTACTTCTCGATTGCCATACGACCTTCGTTAACTACAGTTGCACCTGGGATAAGTTCTACACCTTGGTGACACTTAACACAGCTTGCTTCAGTCTGAGACTTTGGAAACATCGGTTGAGGTACTTTGTGTGGCTCATGCCAGTTGTATTTTGCAATCCATTCTTTAGTTTGTTTCGGTCCATCTGGCATGTGAGCAACAGAGTTGAAATCGTTAACTCTGTGTCCTTCTCCACCGTGGCATGAAGTACATCCAATTTGTTTCATCGGGTGCTTTGATTCTAATCCAACATACTCATTAAGCTTCGGGTGAGTTCTGAATGGGTTAGCTTCTTTTTCAAATCCAGGTTGGTCGATAAAAGTGTGACATGTAATACAACGGTCAACTTTTGGAACCTGTCTGAAATATCTGTCATCAGTTACGTTGTTAACAACGATCTGGTGAATCTTGATTGTTGGATCCATGAAATCGATAAAAGGTAGGTTTCTTAAAGCGAAAACCGGGCTGATATCAGTTGTAGCCTTAGCAGCAGCAAGTAAATCAAGCGTGCCTCTGATATCTTTAATTTCTTTTTCTGTATCAGTTACTTCTTTTTTCAGACTGTCTAGCTTTGTATGAACAACTTTTTCCTGCGCTTGGTAAGCTTTTAAATCATCTTTACCTTTAACGAAGTCAGCTTTTAGTTCAGCTAAACTCTTATAAGTTTTAGCTGCAATTTTAGCTTCGCCATGCATTTCGGCAGATTCAAACGTAAAGTTCTTAGCCCCTACTTTACCGTTTAATACACCGTTAATGATTGTTTGTTGCTGAATCTTTGTAATAACAGCTGCAAGCTCTTTTTCAGTTTTTTTGATCTCGTCATTTCTGCTTTTTACAATCTCTTCACCTTTAGCAAGACGAGCGTTCAGCTCAGCAAGCTTTTTTGAATCGATGTTTTTAGTTGCTTCCTGAATCTGAGCCTCTAAATGGCGTCTCTTAATTTTTAGCGCTTCAACCTGGTAACCTTTCCAAGGTCTCATGTAGTCATCTAAGAAAACCCAAATAGTTGTTACGAAAAATATGAAGGACAAGATCGCCATGATCTTGTGGAGTTTTGGCATGCTGTATGCCATTCCAGGTTCCTTATTATTCTCACTCATTTTCAATAATCCTTAAAAATATAAAAATCTTAAATTAATTAATCTATTGTACCGGTGCTCTTATAAGTTCAATTCCCACTCTGGTAGAGCAACGATGTACTTCAAGCTGAATAACCAGCGAAGAACCATCTTAATTGGTAAGCTCATCATTGTTACGAAAAGGAACATAAAGATATAGTAACGAATCGGCCCCATATCAGCTAAGAACTTGCGTCCAAAGTTTGTCGCTCTTGCAATCCAAACTGGGATGAATCCCACGTAAGCAATTGTTAAAATAATCCCAAAGATCTCTCTTAGAATCAGGTTTTTTGGCATCCCTGTGCCTAGACCTTTAATCCAGATAAACTCAGAAAGGTTGATGTTGTATTCAGCTACGACCTTGTGAAGATCCCAGAACTCGAATGGCCCATAGAATGTCCAGTTCGGACCGCGGAAGAATACCCCTACGATAATTAGATAAATCCAAAGAACTAACCAACCATATAAGAATGAAATGATCGCCCACTTTCTCTCTGCGAAAGTGAAGTATCCGTTCCCTTTCGGGTTTGTATCAATATAAGGAATAGCGATTAGACCAGCTACAATTAGACCTGGAAGAATAACCCCGGCCATCCAAGGGTCAAAGTATACAAGCATTTCTTGAAGACCAAGGAAATACCACGGAGCTTTCGCCGGGTTTGGTGCCCAAGTTGGGTTGGCTGGTTCTTCAAGAGGTGCCTTAAAGATGATCGCCCAAATAACTAAGAAAGCAGTACACGCGATAATCGCGAATAATTCTGTGTAAACAAGGTTTGGCCATGACCACACTTTTTCTCTGTTTTCAGGAAGACCTTCAACCGGCCCAAGTCCTTGCTCAATGCGCTCATCATTAATAGCAGCTTTGTGTAGCGAGAACCAAGTAGACCAAGCAACAAGAATAAGAAGGATACCGATAGGTACGTTATCTGGAGTCTTGATGATCAGGTAAAAGTTAGGGTCAGCAAAAAGCCATGCCACAACCGGAATTGATACGATTACTGCACCAATACCGAATTTTTTTGATCCAAATACTTTGTAGTATTTAATCATGTAATAAAAAGCAACCGTCGCAATTGGAAACGAATAGATCGGATCTGCTAAGAGGTTAATAAGTTGTTTTAACATTTTCTATTTTCCTTAATAGTTTTAAATCTGCTTAAAGCGGAGCTGAGATCCCACCGTCTTTTCTTACTCTCCAAAAGTGAACTGCAATTAAAACCCCAACAACAAGTGGGATGAATACACAGTGAAGAATGTAAAAACGAAGAAGAGCTGGCTCACCAACGAAACGTCCACCAAGTAACTGGAAACGAACGTCGTTCTTATCAGAAACCATTACGAAGTCACCGATACGAGCAAGCATTGCACCCGGACCACCGTTACCCATAAATGGAGTCGCTTTCGCCATGTTCGATCCTACAGTGATCGCCCAAATAGCTAGCTGATCCCATGGAAGAAGGTAACCTGTGAAAGAAAGAAGAAGAGTTAATACTAGAAGGATAACACCGATACCCCAGTTGAATTCACGAGGTGGTTTGTATGATCCAGTCATGAATACACGGAACATGTGAATCCATACAGTAATTACCATTAAGTGGGCTCCCCAACGATGAATCTCGCGCATAATCCCTAAAGGCACGTGCTCTCTTAGTGCGATGATGTCGTTGAAAGCGTATTCAGCAGTTGGTCTGTAGTAGAACATTAAAAGAAGACCAGTCACTGTTAAAGCTAAGAAGATGAAGAAAGTTAATCCACCCATACACCAAGTGTATCCAAGTTGAACCCCTGACTTCTTTAGTTTAATCGGGTGAAGGTGAAGGAACACGTTACCTGCGATAACTGCAGCTCTGTTACGAGCATTATCCGGTGGACCGTGTCTGAAAATCGACTTCCACACCTGCGTGTCGCGAACTTTTTTAGCTAAACCATTTCCTGCCATTTTAAAAACCTTGTTCGAAAAATATTTTTATACTTAAAAAAAAATTACAAATTACACAACTAAGTAAGCGTCAGAGTTATCCCACTCGCCTTTTTCTGCGCGGAATACTTTTGTTTTATCAACTTTGATTTTTCCATCTGGTTGAAGAGAAATTTTGTATCTCTCAAGTGGACGTGGAGCTGGACCTTCGAAGTTTACACCTGACATGTAGTAACCAGATCCGTGACATGGGCATTTAAATTTTAATTCAGCAGGAAGCCACGTAGGAATACATCCTAAGTGCGTACAGATGTTTGAAAGAGCTACTAGTCTTCCATCCATTTTTACCATCCAAACACCAAATGCGTTTTTGTATCTTTCATCAACACCAGTAGCGTAATCACCAGGAGTTCCTGCAAGGAATTCCATCTCTGGATCGAAGTTAACGTTTGGATATGAAAATCTGAAAGCCATACTCGCAAGACCAGCACATGCAGCTGAGAACATTACCCATCCTACAGTCACGTAGCTGAAGAACTCACGACGGTTTAAACTTTTTGTGTCACTCATGACAATTTTCCTCGTTATAGACGCAAATAGGCCGAAACTACTTATCGATATTTTTCGTAAGATGTTTCAGCTAAAGTTATTAAAAATAATCAATACTTAGATTATGCGAAGGATCGCTTATTTTTTCAACTGATTTAATACTTCCTTCGCTTTTGTAGCTACAGAAATATTAGAATCGTTTTTCGCGACTTCTAAAATAGTATTGTTTAAAATATCCCAATTATATTTTTCTAGAGTGATTAAAACACTCAACTTTAAATCGGCCATTTGCTTAATATCTAGAGCTGGTGGCGCAATGCGCTCAGTAGCTGCTGGATATTTCAGGTTTAGAATTTCTTCTAAAGTTGCTTTGGCATCAACGTCTTTAAATGAGATCAAAGCTGTTGCTGCTGCGTATCGTACAATTAGACTTTCATCACGAAGTAGGCCTCTGATAGGAGCTTGTGCTTCTGCAACTTGGTGAGTTGCAAGAGCAAGTGTACTTGCCTGTCTTAAAATAGCTTCTTTTGATTTAAGCATCTCTATCGTTGGGGCCCAATCAAACTTAATGCCCTTTTCCATGTTGGCCAAAGAAACGACCGCGTGAAACTTTACGTCAATGTCGGCATCCTGAAGAGCAAGTTGAAAAGTTGGAAGCGCTAGGTCAGTTCTTAACGCACCAAGGGCAGCGATAATGAAACCTCTCGTTCTTGGATCAACAGAATCTCTGTAGGCTACAGATAAATTTTCTACCAACCAAGGATAATCCTCGGCAGGAATCTGAGCACTGTTGATTTGTTTTGATAATTCGTAAGCAGCGACCCACTTGTTTCCAAAAGTCTTAGATTGAATTTCGTTAACCAGGTCTTTGTACGATCTTTCAGAAGAAAGCATCTTAGTCACGCCGAAAATAATCAGTGCTCCTACCAGTACAATGGCAATAGGAACTACGAGGCTTCCCACAAAAGGGTTCTCAAGAATTTTCTTTTGAGTCTGTGGCAGCTTAGAATCACTAGAGTTAGTCGACATGTTGAGCACCAAAAGGCAGAGGCCTTATTTTTTTGTTACTTTCTATTTCTTAAAAACGTTGTTAATGATAAATAGCAAATCTACATTACCATGACAATTTATTTGAGTCTTTTCAGAGAGAAAATATGGCCTACTTACTTCGCACTTTAATCGTACTTATGGTTGCTAGTATTACTCTAACAGCACTACTTGCGTTAAATGTGGTTCACCTTCAATTTAGTCACATTCAGCTATCAATTCCGGCCTTTATTTATACAATTTTTGCCCAAGCATTCGTAATGTTTTACTTCATTGGTGTAGCTCGTCTAACAAATAATGTTTATTCGATTGTAGCAAGTGGAACTAACCTGCATGAACTTTTCGACAACCCGCCGTCGGATCTTACTCCTTACATCGAAAAAACAAAAAAATTTGTTGAAGAAGCCGATCGTTCGAAACGCCAAACAATTCCTTGGACGATCTTAATGCTGGTGCTTGGTATGATTGCTTTTCTTCTTGGCGGTGCACACGATACAGGCATGGTACAGAAAACAACTCACTCTGGAGTTGTACTGGGATTTTTCTCAGCGATGATGATTGGGTTTTTTAGACAGTGGTACTATCTTGGGAAGTCGCATTTATTACTGCGTAAATTAAAAGGCCTGTACATGATGAACGATAATCAAATGTAGCTCGCAAAAAATGCAGCCGCAGCTGCATTTTTATCTCGCTTGAAAATTTAAAAATATGAATAGTTTTTTAAGAGTTGCGAGCTACGTAGAGGCTGGTCATGTTTGTACTTAAATTGATTTCACCATAATAAACACTCTCGTTTTCCCCGGAACATTTTTTACGTTCGACGTATTACTTTCAAAAAGTTTTCCCTGATTCACTTTCATGACTTCGCTCATAAAATCCTTGAAGTTATTTTTTGGAACGTAGATATTGTAATACACTCCACCTGGTACATCGTTACCCGGGCGTGATTCACCGACCGGAGTTCCTTCGTATTTTTTTACCAACTCATTGATTTGATCGCGACTGGCATAAGTATTTGATGACGTCATCATCAAGCGATAAACTTTAGTTGTTCCACCTGTTGTCTCACGGTATCCATTGGCATTTTCAGCATCACCTTCATATTGAGAAGCGGCCTTATCTGCTTTATTTAAATCGCGTGGAATATTTTCAAAAGATGAAAGAGTCACTTCCGATTCTTCTTCGTATTGTTCAGGATCAAAAAATTCGTTTACTCCGTCACTTTTTGTAATGTCTTTAATGCCATCGAAATCCAACTTAAATTCCTTTACTGGTTTTTTCTCGAGACCTTTAAAAACTCCACTTTTATTCAGCCATGTAAACTGTGGCTCATAAATACTGACTTTGTTTGAAAGGTATTTTTCATACCAGACATTTCCCTGACGAACACCGTAAATTGTCAGAGTAAAAAGTAATAATAAAATGCAGATGTCCTGAATCACTCTGACTTGTTTCAAAAAGCTTGAACGCTCTTTAATTTTTGTCAGATCAAATCCACTAGTCGCAAAATCAGCTTTCATACGCTTTAAGAAAATCCCCCACTCATCAAAAAGTGTGACTTCCATCGAAGGCATAATTTCATCTTCGCGAGATCCACTTTGTGGACTTTCAACGTTAATGTCTTTTTTAATTTTTTCAAATGAGGTATTTAAGTTTGGACTTAAAACATTTCCCACCTGGAAAACTTCACTGAAGTAATGATCAAGATGCGGGAATTCATCGAGCAAATAATTTCTTAAAATGGTTGCTACTAAAGATGGATTTAATTCTGACTCTCGTGCAATTTCTCCGACTGTCTTATTTTTAAAAATAAAAATGAAACTTAAGAATTTATCACGAAGCCATAAAAACCATGATGACAGCGATCCTATTTTTACTTGGGAGTAGGCATAATCAAAACGCACGATAAGTTTTTTGATCGTCAGGTTTTCTTCAAAGAAAACTTCCCAAAAGGCTTCAAACTCTTTTTTGAAGCGCCCTTGCCACGTTAGACCGTCCAGGTTTAAGTTCAACCAGCTTCGAAATTCCGTGTAATCATTTTGTGTAAAAACTAATTCGTGCATTTTACTCTCTTATACTCGCTTTAATAAAATTGCGATCCCTTGCCCACCACCAATGCAGGCTGAAGCAATACCGTAATTTTTATTAAAGTGTTTTAACTGCCTTGCAAGCGTATGAGCTATTCTCACTCCAGAAGCTGCCAATGGGTGTCCCAGAGCTACAGCTCCTCCCCAAAGATTAATTTTATCATGAGGGATATTGACATCTTTCATACAAGAGAGTGTTTGCCCGGCAAAGGCTTCGTTAATTTCAAAAAGATCAATTTGATCTAATGTCATATTGTTTTTTGCCAACAATCCTTTGATTGCAGGACTTGGACCGATTCCCATAATTGTTGGATCTACACCGATAACAAATCCGTCGACGATTTCTGCGAGCGGAGTTAATCCTTCTTTTTTACAAAATGATTCACTGGCAACGATGACTGCAGCCGCGCCATCAACAATCCCTGAAGCAGAAGCTGCTGTCACAACTCCGTCTGGCTTGAATGTTGGACGTAAGCTTTTCATTTCTTCTAAAGAAGCATCATCACGTAAATGCTCATCTTTATCGCATACACCTTTTTTAAGTGGATACGGTGCGATTTCACCTTGAAGATGGCCATCTTTATAGGCCTGTGCTGCTCTAGCGTGAGACTGGTATGCGTAAGTATCACTCTGCTCTTTTGTCACTGCAAATTTTTCTGAAAGATTTTCTGCCGTGATCCCCATTGGTGTTTGGGCGTATTGATCTGTTAATGCATCTAAAAGCATATCGACAGTTTTTAATGATCCATATTTTGTTCCAAAGCGTGATCCATATACCAGGTGTGGAACCATCGACATGTTTTCTGTTCCGGCCGCGAGTACACAAGTGGCTTCACCTAATTTAATTAAACGAGCTGCTGCCAAAATGGCCTCAATACCTGAGCCACAAAGTCTATTCACTACCAACCCTGGAGTTTCTTGCCTACATCCCAATTTCAAAGCAAGGTGACGTCCACCGTACATTGTATCTGTTGATGAAGGAACGACACTTCCCAGGATGACCTGATCGATTTTTGTCGCGTCTAACTTGATTTCAGAAATCAAAGATTTAGCAGCATGAACTGCCAGATCTACAGGGGTTACGTCCTTTAGTGATCCACCGAATTTACCAAATGGTGTGCGTTTTCCCTGCACCAAATAGATCTTTTCCTGACCGGACATATTTGCCTCCTACTTTTATGAAATTAGACTTCGTATCATATATTAAGACGTACTTAAATTCTTAGCAAAGAATAAAAGAAGGAAACTTAATGTCCAACATAAATGACCTTAAAGCTCAAAAATATGCAGAGACTGAGTCGAGGCGATACGAAAACGAAATCAAGCAAGTGAAGACTGCTGGTGAACGAGTGTACGCTTCTGAGTCAAAGCAAAAAGAAATGGAACTAAAAAAAATGCGTGATGATTATGAAACTCGCATTAGTAACATGAAAAATGAGCAGGAAAGAAAATTAAGTGACATTCGTCAAAAGCAATCACGTTCAATGACTGAAGAGAGTGCTCGTTTAAAGCAGGAAATTGAAAACTTAAAAAAGACTCATCAGGATCAGGTTGAAGAAATTAAAATCAGTCAGCAAAATGAATTAACTGAAATGAATGAGTCGCATACAAAGTCTCTAGCAAATGCCAGAGAAAAGTTCATGAAAGAAAACGCTAAGTGGAAAACATAATCTAAAAAGATTCGGGAGAATGAATGGAAGGCAATAACAGCGCAAACGGTGTTTTTATCAATGGTAAAGCACAAATTATCGAAATGCTTCAGCATATGCCAAGAGAAGAACGCGCTATTCTTCTAAAGAATCTAAAGGCAAGAAACCCTCAGTTAGCTGAAGAGCTGACAGAGCAGTGTTTTACATTTTCTGATTTAGATAATCTTTCTGATAATGAATTAAGTATGATCTTCCAATATGTGACAGCGCCTATTTTAGGAATGGCCCTTAAGAATATTGAGCGCTCGTTTCAAAGACGCCTACTTTCACTAGCGGGTAGAGAGTACGCAGAAGAGGCCTTTAGAGTCTTAAAAACTGCATACTCTACTGAGAAAAGAGACATCAAAAGAGCTCAAAATAAAATTATCGAAGTCCTTGTGTCTTTAAAGAAAAGAAAACAAGTTCAATTCTAAGAATTCGAATTAAAATTATTCAATGCCGTTAAATACTTTCCTTCGTCTTCTTTGCTTAAAAGAAGACGAGGGTCTTTTTCCTGATCAAGGTTGTGCTCATTAATCATATCCTGAGTCAGCTTCAAACGTTCACAAAGTGTTTCAAAAATATCCGGAATCCATTTAGGTGAATTTTTAATCACTGAAAGAATCTCTTTTTGATCAACCAAAACTAATTCAACATCAGTCTTAGCAATCGCCGTCAGGTCATTAGGCTTATTTGTAAGCACTGCTACTTCGTTTAAGATCTCTTTTTCACCACAGACCTGGATAACATTGAGTCCATGCCCTTTTGACTTTAAGAGCCTCACCTCACCTTTTTTAACCAGGTAAAGATATTTGGAAGTTTTTCCCTGAGCGAAGATGACGGTTCCTGCTTTAAAGAGAATAGGTGCATCTGTTCCTTTACCTGCTGATAAATTGCTCATCAATTCCTCCAGTAATCACTGTTCCATAACGAAGACCGCGTGTTGATATTTTAATCAGGTCGATTTTAAGTTTGCTGCCGATAATTTCTGCTACGTGAGATCCTGCTCCCACCATCGGTGCTCTCTTTCCTAAAAATGGAAAAAGCATAAGTAGGTTTTCTACGGTTGTATTTTGCAGATCACGGGCGAAGTCCTGGAATGATTTAAATGAAATCGACATTCCTTCAATTTTTGTATCACTATACTCTCTTTGCCCTAAGTACATTGAAGCTAGTGCTGTCATACTTCCGGCCACGCAAACGAGAGTGTCTGTATTATACTCACTCAAGTCAGGTGAAAGAATGTCGTAAATCTTTGAATCAAACTCATTTTTATTTTTCCAGTCAGTGGCCCTGACTGATCCAACTGGCAGACTAATCGATTTTTCAATTTTAAAAGGATTAGTGTTAATCAAAATAAGCTCTGTAGAAGCTCCTCCGATATCCATAACAACAATCTTGCCTTCGGCATTCGGCAATGAAGACACGACACCTAATGCTGTATAATAGGCCTCTCCATCGCTGGAAATGATCTGGATATTAAAACCTAATTCATCTTTAATTTTTTTAAAGAACTCACGTGAGTTTGTTGAAACTCTACTGGCCTCGGTCGCCGTCGCGATAACTTCATTTACCGGGAACTTTATTTTATCTAAAAGTTCTTTATAGGTCTTCAGTGCATCATAAGTGGCCTGCATTGAATCAGGGTGAAATTTTTTTGTCACATCTAAATCTTTACCAAGAGAAGTAATAAAAGACTCATTTAAGAGTTCTTCTTTAATCTCACCTTTTTCACCTAACTCTACTGCTAATAAAAGCACTGAATTTGATCCGATATCAATACTAGCTCGTCTCATCTAAACTCCTACAACCTTTCTCACATTCTCAACCGTCACTGGATTGATTGCTCCGTTCTCACAAAGAATGGCGGTAATGCAAGAGTGATCAGTAACATCAAAGCTTGGATTTAGTGCTTTAGCATCAGGGTGAGCGATATGTGCACCTTTATATTTTAAGATTTCATTCGGGTCGCGAAGTTCAATTTCAATTTCATCTCCTGTTTTCATCTCAAGATCAAATGAGCTTATCGGAGACACAATAAAAAATGGGATCCCATAGTGTTTAGCAATAATGCTTAAACTTGAAGTTCCTACTTTATTGGCCGTATCACCATTTTCAACGATACGGTCTGCTCCAGCGAAGATGGCATCAACTTTTTTATTTTTCATCAAGTATGAAGCAGCCCCTTCAACCACAATTTCGTGGTCAATGCCTTCTTTAATTAATTCAAAACTCGTAAGTCTTGAACCTTGAAGATAAGGTCTAGTTTCAGAAGCATAAACGGACTTGATTTTCTTTTGTTGGTGTAAATGAACAATAACACCCAATGCTGTTCCTAATACTCCACAAGCTAATGTTCCAGTATTACAAATAGTCATAACATTTAAAGGACGATCTCCATAAATTTTAGTCAACTCAGCTTCAGCGAATTTTGCCATTGCCAGGTTTTTTTCATAAAGGTTATTCATTTCCTTTTGAGCGTGTTCAACAAGCTTTGGGTAAAGCGCATTCAAGTGAGTTTCTTTACGTGCCATTAAGACACAACGATCAATTTCAAACGCTAGGTTTACGGCCGTTGGGCGTGCACTTTTTAAATACTCTGCGGCCTGCTCAAATTGAGGAAGCACAACTTTAGGATTATTTTTTAAGTAAAGTGCTAGTCCCCAAATCCCAGTAAAACCAATTAGTGGAGCTCCTCTAACAACCATATCCTGAATGGCACGGAAACAGTCTTCGATAGTTTTTGCAGTCAAGTAAACTTCTTCAAGTGGAAGAAGTCTTTGGTCTAAAAGAAGTAAAACTTCTTTTTCATATTTTAAAGGTTGTAGTACATTTTTCATTTTTTAATCTCGTCTTAATTATTTTTTCTTAAATAAACCGTTTAATAATCCCTTTACTTGCTCTCTGGCCTTTTCTGGAACTATTTTATCAATATTTTTATCAATCACTTTTTGTGCAGCTTCAACACCTTTAGTTTTAACAGCGGACTTCGCGATTCTTGAAAGAGTGTATTGAATCTCAGGCTTCATAGCATACCCAGGGCCTGATAAACGAATGGGAAGAACTTTGGCGCCAATGTTTTTCTGCAATAGTTCACCGATTTTTGCGTTCTCTGTGAAATAAACATCCATACCAGAATTTTTTGATGAACCAGGAAGCGGATAGATTGTTCCGCTCCCAGTGATTTCAACTTTTTTGTTTAACCCAATAAAATTGAAACTTGCCAGATTATAAGTCGTTTCAGTGAAGCGCCCTTTCATATTTAATGTTTCAAAATTCCCATCAACTTTTAATTGTTTGTCCTGAAGTTGATCTTTCACAACAGGAATGCTTGCCAATAATGGCGTGATGTATTCAGAGATATTAAGTTTTTTAATCTCTCCATTTTTTGCATCAACCGCAACGTTCACATCATAACGAGGTGGCTTATTCGCCTTAAATAGAGTTGCACTACCATTTATTTTTCCAGAAAACGTTCCTGAGAAGTTTTCAACAAAAGGTGGAAGGAATGGTTTAAATGACGAAAGATTTAAATCAGTAATTCCTAAATCAAAAACAGATTCACTTGATTTTAAACCTAACTTCATTGTCTGAGTCAGCTTCCCGGTTCCTTTAGAAAACTTAAAAGTCATATTATCAACTGCAATAGCGTGTGAACTCACAACAATTTTTCCACGTCCCTGGAAATCCTCACCACCAACACTGATATTCGACCATGCAACGTTGACATTAGCGGCCGGAAGACCTGGCATAGGTTTTCCTTCTTTCGCGGCCTGTGCTCTTGCTGCTTCGGCCTCAGCTTCTTCTTTAGCGACTTCTGTTGGGTCTTTTTTCGCCCATAGTTTTTGCTGAATCACTTTTTCAGGAATTTTTAAGCGAGTTGCTGTCACTTTAATATCGAATGGCTTTAGGGCCTTCATATCAAATTTTTGGTTAGGATCGTATTCTCCATTGATAACTGTATCAACTAAACCGTTTAAAACATCTGTCTTTACACGAATCGCGATATCTTTTTGCTTGAATGATCCTTCAACACTTGTCGTTGCTACAATTCCGTCTTTTGAGTAACCGATTCCAGGAGCGATTGAAAAAGAAAGGTCAGCATCAATTTTTTTATCTTCAGTATAAATTAATCCACCTCTAGCAGTTAATTTCGCTTTTGATAAATCAATGGCACGATCAAGTCCCATAATAAGACCTACGTCTTTTAGAATAATATCAACATTGATATTTGAAATTTCAATTTGTTTTGTCATTTTGAAATCAGCGGCCACTTTGTTTTGAGACTCGAAAGTCGTTAAAACTTTCCCTGAGATCTCACCATCTTTTTTAAGTAGAAGATTTAAGTTTGTTGTAATTTCTGGAAATTTCCACTCAAGTCCTGTTTTAGAAATATTATTAACTTTAACAATGACTAAAGAACTTACAGAACCATTTTTTACAAGATCTGCAATATTGATCTCACCGATAGCAATTGTACTAAATGAGACTTCTGATTTATCGGCCATAACAAACTTAGCATCTGAGGCAATTTCAAATGCCGTAGAAGATTCAAAATTTAAACCTTTAACTAAAAAACGAGATACATTGATCTGACCATTTGAATGATCACGTAGCGAATACTTTACTGCGACATCAGATAACTTAACGTTGATTTTACTTTTACCAAAGATACCAATTGCCTTTTCTTGTTCAGCTGCTTTTTCTTCAGGAGTTTTTTCATCTTTATTTTCATCTTTCTTGTCACCCATTGCATAAGTCCAATTGTTGCCTACTGGAAACTCAGCATAGTTCATTAAAGGTTTATCAAGTTGGATTTCAATCACACCACCATTAGTAATAATCGCCCATAGTGGAACCTTTACTACTAATTCATCAACGGCCATCATTTCTACAGCTGCCCCTTCAGGACTGGTTGTATTGATAGCAAATTTATGAAGTTGGATTTTAAAATTTAGTCCCCATGAAATACTAATATTTTCTAAACTCGCTTTCCCTTTTGGAAAAACTTTTTCAGTTTGAGTGATAGCAATTTTTCTGATCTCTTCAGGATTTAATTTTGTAGATGCATAGTAAACCACTCCTGCAATAAAGAGTGCGAATACAGCTGCAACAATCCCAATGATTTTGAATTTGTTTGTTTTCATAGTTCTAAATCTCTCGTTGATATACGGTCTTGTTTAATATTTTTCTTTTGAATCTTTTTTTCTGCTCTATAGGCAATGGCCAGAAGCTCTTTTAAGGGCCCGATGATAGGACTCTTCTCATTAAAACTATAAAGGCGTGAACGCCCAACAACTCTTGAAACTAAGAATCCTGCTTCTTCAAATCTTTCTAATTGTTTTTTTATGGGATCAAGTGCGGTGTCGTAGATCTGAGCAATAGCAGAGGCGTGCAGCTCTTCATTCGCGTAAAGAGCGAGCATAACTTTTTCTGCAGATTTATTTCCTAATAATCCTTCCAACATGGGCTTGATTATCGACTAAAGAGAAGTCTATATCAACTACATTTTAGTTGAAGTAAAACACTCAGATATTCTTCTCAGTGTGCGTGCGTTGTGAATGATAAATTCCATGCCCACCTGAAAATAAATAACTCGAGACAATAGCTAGCGCCGCGTAGACTCCAATGCCCGGCCCGAATAACTCAAAAGCTAATATTACGCTGGCAATCGGAACATTTGCAGCTCCAGCAAAAACTGAAACAAATCCCAAGGCCGCAAGAATGGGATAATCGAGAGGAAGAATAAACGAAAGTGAGTTACCCAAAGTAGATCCGATATAAAAAAGAGACATGACTTCTCCTCCTCTAAATCCTGATCCTACAGATAATGCTGTTGTAAATATTTTTCCTAGAAAGTCCCATGGGTAAACGTGCTGAGTAAAACTCGCATGAATTATCTCCTCACCTAAACTGTGATAACGATCTGAACCAAAAAGATAATAACAAAAAACTAAAATGAGCCCGCCAATCGCTGGGGGTAATAAATCATTTTTTATTTTTTCTTTATAAAGATCTTTTACGGTGTGAATGCTCCATACAAAAAGTTTAGCCGTTAATCCAAAAATAATCCCAGCAACAACTGCAGCAATAATTCCGGTAATGGAAACAGATGGAGTATCCATGAAGAAATAATGAGGGTGAACAACACCTAATAAAAGTGCTGTGTAATAACCAACGACGGCCGCTACCAGACAAGGAAGAAGAGCATCATAGACAAGTGTGCCGATAAATAAAACTTCAAAACCAAAAATGGCACCGGCAATAGGTGTTCCAAAAATAGACGAAAAACCAGCACTCATTCCCATCATCAAAATGAGTTTGCGATTATTGTAAAACTTTCCAAGGTACTTCGAAAATTGATCACTAAAACCTGCTCCCATTTGAACTGCGGCCCCTTCTCGTCCGACCGAGGCCCCAAACAAATGAGAAATCACTGAACCAACAAAGATCATAGGAACCATTCGAAAGGGTATCGTTTTTTTTGGTTCATGAATTTCGTCAATGATGAGATTGTTTCCATTTTGAACTTCTTGACCATAAACTTTATAGAACCAAGCGACGAGAAACCCAACCAGAGGCAAAAATAGGATCATCCAGTCATGAGCACGTCTAAATCGAATGGCCCAATCTACTGAATGTAGAAATAGTGTCGAAGTGAATCCCGCCCCAATTCCAATGACAATCGCCAGCGAGCACCAGACAATCATCTTTTTAAACATTTGCACTTCGAAAGTTTTAGATTTATCCATGTAAATTTTACACCTCTGCCCTTGCTCTCAATGGCTTTAAGTTATACTTATCGCCTATGAGCTCTCGAGCTAAAAAGATCTATCACACAACTCTTATTCTTCTATCGATTGTTTTAATCGTAGGTGTGATTGTTTATATAAAACACAGCCCCATTTCGTTGCATCAGCTAAAAAATCTTCACCCTGGATATCTGTTAATACTCATAGCACTTCACGGACTAGGTTTTTGTTTTTTAGGCTTTACCCAAGTACTTCCACTCAAAAAGCATAACGTCACGATTAAAACACGCGAGTGGTATGGACTCTCTGTAGTAGCAGAACTCTTCAACATGATTCTTCCGGCCAACGGTGGCACAGGAGTCAGGATGATGTACTTGAAGGATAAAAAGAATCTCCCTATAAGACAATTTTTATCAATGAATTTCGCGATTATTCTAACCGGTTTTACGATGCTGGGAATTTTTGGGAGTTTATACTTCCAGTATGTTTTAAATAAAAATGATGATGTCTTTAAACTGCTTGAGTCACTTTTTATCGCTTTAGCACTATCGGGGATTTTACTTCTAGTTTCTTCTGAAATTATTGGAAAGATTTTTAAGGTTAAGAGAAAGTACTCTCCTAAAATTTACCTATTCGATACCAAGCTGGCCTCTCTTGCAACAACGGCCTGGTTTCTCTTTTTTGCTTTATATCCAATTAAGATTTACCTGTCGTTTTTGGCGATTGGTGTTCAACTTAATCCCAGTCAGAGTTTTGAAATCAGCCTTATTTTAATTGTGGCCTCATTCTTTCAGGTTCTTCCTGGAAATATGGGAATTAAAGAATTAATCACCGCCTATATTTCGTCTCATTACGGTATTAATTTTGAGACGGCCTTGCTTGCAAGCTTGATTGATCGCGGTGTGCTTTTATTATTTTTATTGCCAGTGGGCTTCTATTTCTACTGGGAGTTATTTTTAGATGCAGCGATACCAAGTATCGCCCTACCATTTTTTAGGCCATCACAATCGGAGCAAACTTCACCATAAACTTTTTCCTCGCTCCATCAGTGAATTTGATTGTTACCTTCTCATCAGCTCCCGATCCTTCAGAATCTTCAACTTTTCCCGCTCCATATAAGGAATGAGTGACCATGGCCCCTTTAGGAAACTTTGGCTGGTGAAAGCTTTCTCTTTCTTTAATCTGATAAACCACTTCTTCATCGTCGTAGTGACTGCCCTGTGATTGATCATATGGATCGAAGCTCTTTTGTCCGTATCCGCCGCCTGAAAACGATTGATCGTATCGGTCTTCTTGATGGCCCTTTAATTTTTTCCAGCTAAAAAGCTTATCTGGAATCTCATCAATAAAACGACTTGGTCCATTGAATTTAACTTGCCCAAAAAGCATGCGCCCCTGAGCAAATGTAATATAGAGTTTAATCATCGCTCTAGTCATCGCTACGTAAAAAAGCCTGCGCTCTTCTTCCATTGCAATTTCACCAGAGTCTACACTTCTGTAACTTGGGAAAACATTTTCTTCCGCTCCAACAACGAAGGCATGAGTGAACTCAAGTCCCTTTGCTCCGTGAACTGTCATTAGTGAAATTTCCCCATCGGCCTGTTTTACACCTTCATCAAACTCAGTGTTAGAATCCAGTGTAATCGTCTCTAAGAATCCTGATAGAGTTGGAACTTCGGCCGACTCTTCAAATTGAGTGATGGCGTTTAGTAATTCGTCCAAGTTTTCAAGGCGTGCCAAAGTTTCATAGTCTTTATTTGCTTTTAAAAAAGCGTAGTAACCTGACTCATGTAAAACCTTCTCGTAGATAGTCGAAGGTTTTACTTTGTTTTGATCAAGGTGACGTAGTTCATTGATCAGTGTCACGAATTCAGTCAGTGATGATTTAATTTTTGCCGATAACTTAATATGAGAAAACTCACTTGAGTGATCCCCTATTTTTTCAATAATATCCCATAGAGATGTATTGTTATTAACTGCTTCTACTTCCAATTTACGAAGAGAAGTCGCTCCAACTCCACGAGCAGGAACATTGATAATTCTGCTAACTGCTAATGAGTCTTTTGAATTGATAACTAAACGAAGGTACGAAAGCATGTCTTTAATTTCTTTTCTTTCGTAGAACTTCACCCCACCGACAACACGGTAGTTGATTTTATATTTCCTAAGAGCATCTTCTATCTGTCTTGCCTGGGCATTTGAGCGGTAAAAGACGGCCATTTCTTTATAAGGAGTTCCCGCCTTATAAAGTTTGCCTGTTTCCTGAGCGATGAATTCAGCTTCATCTTTATCGTTAAAACATTCAACGATTTCGATAGCGTCACCTTCTGGATTATCAGTCCACATGTGCTTGCCTTTTCTCATAGTGTTTCTTTCAATTACACATGAAGCAGCTTCAATGATGGTTTTACTAGAGCGATAGTTTTGTTCTAATTTTAAAACAGTCACATCAGGAAATACCTTCTCGAAATCGAGAATGTTTCTGATATCCGCTCCACGCCAAGAGTAAATCGACTGATCTTCATCACCGACCACGCATATATTTCTGCGTTTTCCACAAAGCATTCTGATGAGATCAAATTGTGCGCGGTTAGTATCTTGATACTCATCTACTAAAACGTAGACGAAACGTTGTTGGTAACGAGCAAGCACTTCCGGGAATTTTTCGAACAACTGAATCACGGCCGTAATTAAGCCACCGAAGTCCAGAGCATTTGCTCTGTGCAGTTCTGATTCGTATTCTTCAAAATAACCAAAAAATTCATCAGATGGATCAGCGGCACCACCATCGACCATAGTGCGTCCTGGGTAGTATCCGTTGTTTTTTAATCCATCAATGTAGGCTAAAATATCATATGGGTTAATCTCTTTTGTAGAGATCCCACGGCGCTCTAGAAGGGATTTGGCAATCGCCTTTGATTCACCGTCATCATAAATTGTAAAATTGCGACTAAGCCCTAAATAGTTAGCTTCTGATCTTAAAAGTTTTGCACAAAAAGCGTGGAAAGTTGTGATCTGAAGAGAGCCCACATCCATCGTCACTTCATGGGCGATTCTCTCGCGCATCTCTCTTGCTGCTTTATTTGAGAATGTAAGGGCCAACAACTGATGTGGGCTTACGTTTTTATCTTCTAATAAATAAGTGATACGAGTCACAAGCGTTTTGGTTTTACCAGAGCCTGCGCCTGCAAGAATCATAACGGGGCCATCAGTACTTAAAACGGCCTGCTTTTGAACGGGATTTAAACTATCTAGATTCGTCATCTAATATAGTTACCATATTAGGGTGAGTGATGAAAAGGTGCTTTTCAGCAGGGAAAAGTTCAAATAAAAAAAGCTCCCGAAGGAGCTTTTTTGTAGCCCGAACTCATTTAAACAAGTTCAGTTTTTAATGTGCATTATTCGAAGTAATAAAGGTCCACTGGACCTTTTTTTCGGTCTACTCTACTGTAACAGACTTAGCTAAGTTTCTCGGCTTATCGATATCCGTCCCTTTAAATTTCGCCATGTAGTATGCAAGAAGTTGGTTCACAACGTTTACATATAGCGGTGATAATTCTTCAAGACCGTCGAAATCAAGAGGAATGTAATAGTCTGATAGACTCATTAATTCTTCATTTCCACGAGGACCGATACCAACGATGATTCCTTTTCTAGCTTTGATCTCATGAACGTTTGAAACTGTTTTTTCAAATAATTCAGGACCAACTAAAGCAATGTTAACCATCTCTTCATCAATAAGAGCGATTGGACCGTGCTTTAACTCTCCAGCTGCATATCCTTCAGCGTGAACGTAAGCAATTTCTTTTAGCTTAAGTGCGCCTTCAAGTGCGATTGGGAAGTATGCTCCTCTACCAGTGTAGAAGAAACCTTTTTTATTGTAGATTGATTCTGCAACAGACTTAATTGCGTCTGATTGAAGAAGAAGTAAGTCAATTCTCTCAGCAAGCAGAGCGAATTTTCCAGTAAGCTTAACTTTTTTACCTTCGTCTTTTAGGTCCCCCGCCATAGCAGCTGACATTAGACGACCAGTAAGAGCTTGTTGAGTGAAAGCTTTTGTAGAAGCAACACCGATTTCAACACCAGCACGGATCAGAAGGTTATCATCACAATCTCTGTAAAGAGTTGATCCATCAACGTTTACGATCGACATCGTTTTTACACCAGCTTTTTTACAGATTGATTGAGCAGCAAGTGTGTCTGCTGTTTCACCTGATTGAGAAACGAAGATACCCACATCGCCTTTTTTAAGGATCGGGTTTTTGTAACGGAATTCAGAAGCTAGTTCTACGACAGCTGGAATACGGTTAATCCCTTCAAGGAAATCGCGAACCACAAGTCCTGCGTAAGCTGCAGTTCCACATGCCGAAAGATAGATTCTCTCTGGAGTGTATGATGCCACTTTTTCAAGTGACTCTTTTCCTTCCCCAGCAAAATAGTATTGAGTCAGGTTTCTGATTAGCCCTGGTTGCTCATGAATTTCTTTAAGCATGAAGTGTTCATACTCACCTTTTTCTGAAACTTCTAGAGTCATGTCTTGTTTCTTAGACAGGTATCTCGTTGTTTTAGTCAGATCTAATTCATAGAAGTTTGCGATGTTTTTGTTTTCACCAGATAGGTGAACAATCACTTCGTCTTCCGGAAAGTATAGTGAATGAACCATACCAGCTAGGGCATATGGATCTGATGAAACTAGGGCTTCTGATGTTGATTCATTTACACCACAAACTAGAGGTGCTCCTCTTTTTACAGCGAAGATTTCGCCAGTTTTTGGGTAAAGGATAACGAAAGCAGAGTTACCTTGAATGCGCTTGAATGAAGTTGCGATTGCTTCTTTAATCGGCATGTCTTGCTTTAAGTGATAAGTCACAAGCTCTAAGAATGATTCTGAATCTGTTTCAGACTTGAACTTTACTCCGTGAGCGGCCAACTCTCTTTTAATTTCATTAGCGTTTTCAACAATCCCGTTGTGAATGATTGAAAGAACTTCGTTATTGTGAGGGTGAGCATTTACATCAGTCACACCACCGTGAGTGGCCCAACGAGTGTGTCCAATACAAGCGCGAGCGATGATATCTTTACCAACAAGTTCAGCTTTCAAGTTATCTAACTTTCCTGCTTTCTTGTAATATTGCATTTTATTATTTTGATCGATGAAGCTTACACCAGCTGAATCGTATCCACGATATTCAAGGCGCTTTAATCCTTCGATAACAATTCCAACTGAATTTTGAGAAGGTCCAAAATAACCGACAATTCCACACATAATCTGTTCCTCTTAAGGGGGTAATTTAAGCTCCCCAAGAGTACCACTATTTGCGGGAATTGTGGTTATGGTTTTTTAGATATTACATTTTTACACACTACTTCTTTTCTTTTGTTTTAATGAACTTTTTGGCCATGCCTTCCTTGGTTGTTTGCTGTCCACGAGAGATCGCAAAAGAGCCGCTAGGCATACTTTTTGTTATAGTCGACGAAGAAGCAACGAAGCATTCATCTCCGATTTCCACTGGAGCAACCGTCTGAGAATCCGATCCAATGAAGCAGTTTTTCCCAATTTTCGTGATGTTTTTGTTAACACCATCGTAATTACAAGTAATAAAACCACATCCAATATTGGTTTCTTCTCCAATGAAAGCGTCCCCAACATAACTGAGATGAGAAACTTTTACACCACGGTCCAGAACTGACTTTTTGATCTCAACAAAGTTTCCAATCTTAGCTTCCGGCCCAATATCCGCACCTGGTCTTAATCGGGCAAAAGGCCCGGCGTGAGCTTTTTCATGAAGCTTTGCCCCTTCCAATATGGTGTATGCCAATACTCGAGCATTATCTGCAACTACTGAATCCTTAATTTGCGCACCCATTTCAATCACGGCATTTTTACCAATTTTGGTTTTACCGCTGATATACGTATTTGGATAAATGACAGTCCCGGCCCCGATTTCAACCTCATCATCAATGTAGGTATGAGTTGAATCAATAAACCTAACACCCTCTTCTCTCAAAGACGAAATCTTTTGCTTACGTAAAATGGTCTCTACCATCTCAAGTTGCTCCAGATTATTAACTCCTAAAAAGACATTTCCATAAGGAAAGCATAGGGCCTTAACATTCAGGTCATCTTTAAAAATATCTGTTAAGTAAAACTCACCCGACTTGTTATTCGAATCGACATTTTTTAAGTGCTCCAGAACGTATTGGGTTTTTAATAAATATAAACCTGAGTTGACTTCAGTAATTTTGCGTTGCTCATCAGAAGCATCTTTTTCTTCAACAATGTGAAAGCCTTTAGACCCTCTGATAATTCTTCCGTATCCTTTTGGATTTGATTCCTGGAAAGTAGCAGCGACTGCATCGCATTTTTCACTTTGCAATAACTCCAGCATTTTTGATAATTCTGCCTCTGAAACCACAGGTGTATCTGCACAAATAACCAGTGTGTAATCTAGTTTGTGAGTCTCTGTAGAAGAATCAAAATAAGCGCGAAGTGCATCTGCTGTTCCCAACTGTTTTACCTGCACAGCGTACTTCACATCAGGATATCTACTGGCAATATAAGTTTGAACTAATTCTTTCTGGTGACCAATAACAGCAGTCTTAAAACCTTCTAATTTATTCCGAGTAAAAAACTTTTGTAGCTCTCTAATTGGGAAATCTACAAGCTTTTTATCCAAACATGGAGCTAATGGTTTTGGTGCGTCTAATTTCAAACGCTTCCCTTCTCCTGCTGCTAAAATAACTGCCCCTATAGTCAAATTCATCAATATCTCCCTATGAAACAACTCAAGTAATTCGCCTATATTTCATTTAATACGACGATAATTGCAATCAAGTATAACTAAATTTTTTTAATAAATGTGCACAAAATCACACTTTTTCTTAAAGACTTAGATGAGAGATCCCGAATTGTAGTTCTGAATGCAAATGATATTGCACGAAGGCCAATTTGGAGGATTTATATGGTAACTAATTACGAGGGTGACAACATCGAACTAAAAGATCATCTCCCTCTCCTGCCAATTAGAGACATCGTAGTATACCCTTTTATGATACTACCTTTCTTTGTTGGAAGAGAATCTTCTATTCAGGCCGTGGATCACGCACTGACTAAGACAGATCGCTTAATTCTTTTATCAAGCCAAAAAGACATGAAGGCCGAAGCTCCTACTCCAGAAGAAATTTTTGAAGTTGGAACAATCGCGATGATCATGAGAATGAGAAAGCTTCCTGACGGAAGAATTAAAATTCTTGTGCAAGGTTTATCAAAAGCACGCATCACATCTTTCACACAAGAAGCACCATTCTTTATGTGCAAACTGATGAAGGTGTCTGATGTTCAACTTGAAGAAAATAATGTTGCAGCTAATGCACTTATGAGAAACATCAGAGAGCAACTTGAAAAAGTTATCAATATGGGGAAAGTGCTTTCACCAGATATTTTAATGATTCTTGAAGACATTAAAGATCCAGGAAGACTTGCTGACCTAGTTGCGAGTAACCTCAACCTTCACGTTGCAGAAGCACAAACCATTTTAGAAATCCTAGATCCTATGGAACGCCTTCATAGAATCAATGATATTCTTTCTCGCGAACTTGAAATCTTAGCAATGCAAAACAAGATCAAGTCGACGGCGAAAGAAGAAATCTCTAAAAATCAAAAAGAGTACTTTCTAAGAGAACAAATCAAAGCTATCAAATCTGAGCTTGGAGACGAAGGTCAAAAAGAAACAGAAGATGAGTTTGGTGAAATCAGAGCTAAAATCTTAAAAGCAAAAATGAGCGAAGAAGCGGAAAAAGAATCGCTTAAGCAAATTGCTCGTTTAGAAAAGATGCACCCGGATTCTTCAGAAGCTTCTATTCTTAGAAGTTACTTAGAATGGATGTGCGATCTTCCATGGAGTAAATCAAGCGAAGAAAAAATCGATCTTGATGAAGCTCTTGCTATTTTAAATGAAGATCACTTTGATCTATCAAAAGTAAAAGAAAGAATTTTAGAATACCTGGCCGTAAGACAGCTTAAGGGACCAGGAATGAAAGGACCAATCCTTTGTTTCTCTGGACCTCCAGGTGTTGGTAAGACCTCTCTTGGTAAATCTATCGCCAAAGCATGTGGGCGCGAATTCGTTCGTATCTCTCTTGGTGGTGTAAAAGATGAAGCAGAAATCAGAGGTCACAGAAGAACGTATGTGGGAGCAATGCCAGGACGTTTCATTCAGGCCATGAAACAAGCAAAAACAAACAATCCGGTTGTTCTTCTAGATGAAGTAGACAAACTAGGTGGAGATTTCAAAGGTGATCCGTCAGCGGCACTTCTTGAAGTATTAGATCCAGAACAAAATATGAATTTCCGTGACCATTACATGAACGTGTCTTTTGACCTTTCAAACGTAATGTTCATTGCTACATCGAACGTGCTGGAACAAATCCCAGCTCCACTTCGCGACCGTATGGAAATCATCAACCTGTCTGGATACACACAGGAAGAAAAAGTAGCTATCTCGAAAAAATACATCATTCCTAAGCAAATGGATGAGAACGGAATCAGCGATAAGCATATTGCTTTCACTGACGAAGGTGTTGCAAGTGTTATTAAAGGTTACACAGCTGAAGCTGGACTTCGTAACCTAGAGAGAAAAATTGGTGCGATCTGTAGAAAAGTAGCAATGAAAATTGCTAAAGGTGAAGGCGATCAAACTCACATTATGAGCGAGACTGTTTTCAAACTTCTTGGACCTCCTGTTTATACAAAAGACGATGAAAAAGAATCGGACGAAGTTGGAGTATCAACTGGTCTTGCCTGGACATCACATGGTGGAGAGGTTCTTTATATCGAAGCAACTAAGATGAAAGGAAGAGGACTTACTCTTACTGGTCAACTTGGTGACGTCATGAAGGAATCTGCTCAAACGGCAATCGGGTACATCAGAAGCCAAGCTTATGAACTTGGAATTGATGACGAAGTTTTTGAAAAGAACGAAATGCACATTCACCTTCCTGCTGGGGCAACTCCAAAGGATGGTCCAAGTGCAGGTATCACTCTAGCGACGACGATTGTTTCTCTACTGACAAACACACCAGTAAGCAGAGATGTGGCGATGACTGGAGAGATTACTCTTACAGGTAAAGTTCTTCCAATCGGTGGATTAAAAGAAAAGGCACTTGCTGCTATGAGAATGAATATTAAAACGATCATCATTCCATGGAAAAACAGAAAAGACCTGGAAGAAATTCCTGAAGAATACAGAGCAAAACTTACTTTCATTCCGGTTAAAACATTTGATGAAGTATTAGATGTGGCCCTAGTTGGATGGAAAGAAAAGAAAGCTCAAATGAAAAAGAAAGCTGTTAAGTACAAAGAGACTCTGCCGCCTGCAGCTGCATAGTCTGACAGATTTTATCTGATATTAAAAAAGAGAAACCAACAGTATTGTTGGTTTTTCTTTTTTTAGCCCTAAAATTTGTTATCATGAAAATATACTTTTTCATGGATAGACAATGAAGCCACCTCGCAACCACGACACTCTTAAAATCCTTATTGTGGACGACTCTGAATTCAACCGTAAAAATATGGTAGAAATTCTGACATACGAAGGCTTCAATGTTATCGGCCAGGCCTCTTCGGCCGAAGACGCTATCCAGATTGCTCACTCAGCAAAACCGAACCTGATCTTCATCGATATCGTCATGCCTGAGATCTCAGGACTTGAACTTACAAAACATTTACAAGAAAAAGGATCTGGAGAAAAATTCATCATTATGATGTCATCCCTTAATATTGAAAGTATTGTAATTGAATCTATTTCAAATGGGGCCACTGATTTCCTTCAGAAGCCTTTTGAAAGAGAAGACCTAATTAAGGCCGTTGAAAAAGTTGAACGCCTGGTTGAGAAGAAGGACTAATATGTTTATCATCCGTTTTGCTTTCTATTTCACACTTAGTTTTGCGATTCTTTGCATCCCTATTGGTGGTGGAAGACAGCTCTTTGATAAGCTTTTTTCAATGGTCACTCCCTATGCTCGTGAAGCTGTGAAAACCACGAAACAAAAGATCACAACGACTAAGCGCTATTCAAAAAAACTATACTCTAATTCAACTCCAGCAGTTGAAGAAGATGAAGTGAAGTCGAAGATGTCATCGGTTTCAAGAAAGAAGAAGGACATTAAGAAGAATAACAAAGAGCCTGAAGAAATTTATACTGATGAAGAACAAGAGCGATTAAGAAAAGTTCTCTCTGAAGAATAGGCATAAAAAAGCCCACTATTCAGCGGGCCCCTTTATTTCATATAAATGATTGATCGTGTTTATTTCGACATTGTTTTAACTGCTTCTTTTTTATCTTCAGTCATTGGTGCGTCTACAATCTTAGCGTCTCTTTTATTAGACTGGCTTGAGTAGATACATTCACCTTTTTTATCTTCACCAACCTCAGCTGACATTGCTCTTAGTGAAAAGAAAAGTAGCGATGAGATGATTAAAGCTTTCATAAATTCCCCTTTATTTGGTTTAGGCTTTCTTGATTAAGTAATTGCACTAATGATGCCAAACATGACTAATGTCCTTTTAACGATTTAAGTTGGGTGTGGGGTGGGAATTCTGTCTAAATTTTAGTCGGCAATGGAATTTTTATACATTTAACATGGGGCTAAAATAAAAAGACCTCGCATTCGCGAGGTCTCTTCATATGTAGATAAGGGTAATGATTGTCTGATTTGGTCAACTATTTAGACATTGTCTTAATAGCATCTTTCTTAATTTCTATTTCTGGTGCGTCTACAACCTTAGCGTCTCTTTTATTAGATTGGCTTGAATAGATACATTCACCTTTTTTGTCTTCTCCAACTTCAGCTGAAAAAGCATTTAAAGAAACTATAGTTAAAGATAAAATAATTAGTGCTTTCATAAAAATCCCCTGTTGTGTTGTTGCATTGGTAGTTGCAGACAACGTGCCAAAAACTATTCTGAAAAATATTCGGGAGTTAGCACTTTTCATTGGAGAAAGTGACTAAAACTTAAACACCACTGAGTGAAATTTATACAATATGGATAGTTCCACTTGCACGAATTCTAAGGGCACTAATAGGTTTTAGATGGGGTTTAAACGAAGCAGGATATTCATAGAGGGCCTAAATAACTAATAGGCCATAAGGGCATCAGAAGCCTCTATAAGATGATGAATGATAAATAGTGATTACTGATGCAGGAACAAAAAGACCGCCCAGAAACTAGGCGGTCTTTATTATTGAAATCGAATTTCGATCGAAGGGAAAATAGTAAAGACTATTTAGAACTTGTAGCTTTTCCTTCTGAACTAGCAGCTCCACCTTGTTGTGTGCTCTTGCCCATCATTGAATCACTTACTTGTAAGCAGTTTGTCGCTACCGACGTGTCTGCTGCCATACATTTCTTAGCGTCACTATTGAATGTGAACTTTACTCCATCTGCTTTAGATAGACCTTCACATGATTCCTTTGTAGTACATTCTTGAACTGAATTAATTCCACATGCGGCGATTGCTGATGCAGATACTACTGTAGACATAATGATTGTTAGTAAAAGTTTCATATTCTCTCCCTTCGATTTTTTGGTCCCAATGACCTGATTACATATTTAAGTTAACGCCAGCTGGTTTAACGATGCTTAGAAGTGACTGGAATGCTTGTGTCACTTGTAGCGCCATTTTCGCTCCGGCCTTTGATTCTACTTTCTTAATTTCACCGTAGTTATCGTAAGCTACGTTGATGATCCCTACATTTTCCATTTCAATCTCAACTGGCTTCCCTAGTGAGTTGTACTTGAAAGATAGAGTTCTTCTTGTTTTAGCATCGTCTTTTTCCTGGTCGATCATCTTCGTGATTTTTCCAGCGCGGTCATAGATTAAAAGAACAGACTTCCCAGAGCTGTTTACAGCTTTAGCAAGGTTACCGATCTTATCGTATTGGAACGTTGTCCATCCGTCGTTGTTTACGACTTTCGTGATCTTATTGATTTTGTCATCATAAGCAAGTTCAACGTATTCACCACGAGTAGATGTCTTCTTAGTTAACAATCCTTTCGCATTGTATTCGAAAGTCGTTACATCTTTTCCTCTCGTAATTTTTAGAGGAAGTGAACAACACTCAGAGTAGATCGTTTCAGTCTTAATTCCTTCAACGTCAGTTGCAATTCTGTAAGTATACTGCTGTCCATCAGGTTTCGTTTTGATTTCGTATTCATAACGGCTAGCAGACTCAGGTCCTTCAACCGGCTTTTTCGTTACTGTTGTCCAGTAATGGAAGTCTGGGTTTTTTGGATTGTTTTCATACTTGTACTTAGTCGACTCACCTGTTCTTTCAACTACTTCAGTAGCAAAAGAGTTTTTATCGTACTTAACTTGCATCTTAGTAGAGTCAATATAAGTGATCGATGTTAAGTTGTGGTTACCATCGTATTCGTACTTATAAGTGTTCCCTGCTACGTCGTTAGATTGTGAAAGGTTTCCTTTCGCATCGTAAGCGTAGTTAGCTTTTTTATCACCTGCATATGAAGCACCTTTGATTTTTCCATCTGGGTACCATTCAAGAAGGATTTGTTTTGCTTGCGTATCTTTGATAGCAAAAAGCTGAGTTCCTTTGTATTCGAAAAGAACGCTGTATCCATTTTTATCAGAGATCTTTGTAAGCTTCCCTTCATTGTCGAAATAGTCTGTTTTTCCGTCTGAGTTTACACGCTTATAACCGTCTTTTTGTTTCTCAATTGTCTGGATACCACGGTCATTCGAGTAAAGAAGAGTTCCATCAGCAAGCTTAGTTTCTACGTTATATTTCTTAGAATAAAACTGGCGAAGTTCAGCATCGTTATTCAATCTTTTCATTAGAGATTGAACAGCTACATCACTCATTGGCTCTTTCTTTTTCATTGCATCGACGATCTTTCTAGAAGCGCCTTCAACATTGATAGCTTCTTTTGGAACGAAGCGAGTTTGAGCTCCAGATCCGTTTTCCATTACAACAACTGAACCATCAGCAGAAACCATTAGCTTAGTTTCATAGAGAGATCCCCACCCAAAACCGAACCAACCATTGTCTGTCGATTTAGAGTTATAAGTTCTTGTTACTTCCAGGTCATGATCTCCACCCGGCACGATAATATCTGTATACGTGATATAGAAGTTTCCGTTTTTTAAATTCACTCCACCAAATGCCATCATCGGCATTAATGAAAGAGCGATCAGTGATTTCTTTAAACTCATACAACCAAGTCCTTGTTATGAAAAAATACAGTTAATAGATCGGTATAAAAGACCATTCCCTTTAGATTTTTATTTTTACTATCTTCATTATAACGTAAATACCTGCTATATCTAAGCCCACGGCCATAAAAAGCATTATTAGCCCTATTGGAGTGGTGAATAATGGAGTCATTGAGTTGGGATCTTGAAGAAAATAAACAAATCCCAGCATGTAGGGCATTGCCCCGATAGTCATCCCTTGAAACATCCCTTGCGCAGTAAAGGTGTCAACTTTTTGTTGCAGTCTCACTCGCTCACGAATAACCTCGACAATTGTATCGAAAGTTTCAGCTAAGTTACCACCCGTCTCTCTTAGGATATTAATCGAAGACACGAACATATCATTATCTTCAAGTGGAACTCGTTTCGCTAAGTTTTCAAAACATTCTTCCAATGGCATACCAATTCTGTTTTGTTGAAGAAGCACATTAAATTCCTGAGATATAGGGGCAGGCATTTCATCAACAATCATCCCAATCGCCTGAGGAACAGAAAGACCAGCGCGAATACCATTGGCCAAAAGTTGAAGGGCATCAACCATTTGCAAAGAATAAGCTTTAATTCTTCTCTCTACTAAAAAATCGATAATCCATCTTGGTGCTTTAAAACCAATGAAGGCCATAATAAATCCCATGATGGCCCCAACAATCCAGCTTCCCAAAAATCCAATCAGCAATAAAAAGAAAAAACCAGAACCAATAGACGAGGCCAGTAGAATATAAGTCAGTTTCTCCTGAGAAATTTCAATAAAAAGAAATTCCAGCTTCTCTGTAATATAAAGTCTTGTTCCATAAGTTTGGCGTTCAATCCAATCAAAGATATTAATTGCATATCTGTAACTTAGAAAGAAGACCATCATCCCCACCACAAAGATGAGTCCATTACGGCCAACCATATCCAAGAACAAGCTCATATCTTTCCTATTTCTTCACTGGTGGTTTTACTCCACCTGCTGGAGCACTTCCGGCCGGAGCGGCTGGTTTAGCTGCTGGAGTTGGAGGTGTAGCACTTGCTGGTGCAGCTGACGCTGCGGCCGGTGCTCCTGGAGGTCTATTACTAAAAATTCCGCGAGGAACGTTGTAGCCTTTTCTTTCTAGAACTTCGATAAACTTAGGAATGAAACCAGTTGCCTGGAACTCACCTAAAATTTTTCCACCTTTATCAATTTCTTTTTGTACGAATAAGAAAATATCCTGAAGGATAACGGTGTCACCTTGAAGGCCTCCGATTTCTGTAATGTACATAACTCTTCTCGAACCATCATCAAGACGAGACTGTTGAATAATCATGTGAACCGCATTGGCGATCATTTCTTTAATCGCACGGGCACTGATTGATGTTCCAGCATACTGAACAAGTGTTTCAAGACGGCCGATACATTCGCGTGGATTGTTAGAGTGGACAGTTGTCATTGAACCATCATGTCCTGTTCCCATCGCTTGTAACATATCCAGAGTTTCACCACCACGACACTCACCAACGACAATTCTGTCAGGACGCATACGCAAGGTTTGTTTTACCAGACATCTAATATCAATCGCCCCGTCACCTTCAAGTGATGGCGGACGTGTTTCAAGTCTTACAATGTGCTCCTGAGGGAAGTTCAATTCCGCCGAGTCTTCACATGTGATGATACGTTCGTTAGATTGGATGAATCCACCAAGTACGTTAATCAGTGTCGTCTTCCCGGAACCAGTACCACCTGAAACGATAATATTTCTATGGGCCTCAACGGCGATACGAAGAAAGTCGGCCATGCTCTCAGTCATTGATCCGTACTTCACTAAATCTTTATAAGTAAGACGTTTGTCAGGGAACTTACGAATCGTAATCGTACATCCATCAATAGACGATGGAGGAATAATCGCATGCACACGTGAACCATCTTTTAAGCGGGCATCAACGTAAGGAGTTTTTTCATCAATACGACGACCGATAGGTGCAACGATACGCTCGATAACATTTAAAACCTGACGGTCATTAGTAAAAGTAACTTCTGAAAGTTTAATCTTACCACTTTGTTCATAATAAATTTTATAAGGACCTACGACCATGACCTCGGAAATTGTCTTATCTCTTAATAAATCTTCCAGTGGCCCAAGCCCCAGAGCTTCATCAAGAATTTCCTTCACAATTTGATTCATGTCTTCGCGTGAAGTCAGAATACTTTTTGTATCTTCTTTTCCAAGAAGTTCAACAACAACTTTTTTCGTCTGCTCTTTTAAAATGATGACGGCCTTAGGGTCGTTGTCGTCAGATTTTTTTAAATCCATTTCTTCAACAAGTGCTCTATGGATACGTGACTTTAGTTCTGTCCACGGACTCTTTCCGCCTTTAACAGCTCCGCCGCCTTCCGCTCCGGCCGCACCACCAGCAGCTCCACCTTCAACTTTTTTCTGACCAACATCACTTGGCTTATTAAGTTTTTCAAGTGCTCTTAAAATACTTTTTTCATTAAGTCTTCTAACAGTATCAACAATTCCTTTCGCAAATGCTGAGTTTCTTGCAACTAACATGACTGGCTTTTTCTGATTCAATGCCATCGTGCAAGTCTGATCATCACGAGGAACAACACTGAAAGCAGGTTTTCCAAGAGTTTTTGCAATTACATCATTGGTAACCGGGTGACCTTGTTGGGCCTGGTTAATCACAAATTGAATCATGTCTTTTGGAAACATCATGGTAATCAAATCAGAGTACAATCTCTTCGTTTGATTTAGAGCAAGAATGTCAGGAGTAACTACCACAAAAATCAGAGTCGAAAACTCCAGCGCTTTAATCGCCAGCGGAGTTAACTCATTTCCTGCATCAATAATAGTAATCGGATAAATATTAGTCACGGCCTTAAGAGTTCGTCCTAAAGCTTCAACTTCAATTCCATCTGATGCCATCTGATCGTTAGGCATCCCGATGTAAAAAACGTTCTGGTTCATGTTAACGAATTGCTGGATAGAATTCGGATCAATCGCCCCTTTAAAGTCAGCAAGCTCCTTTATATTTTTCTTCCCTTTCATCCCGGTGATAAAATCCTGATCACCACTGGCCTTTTGGTCGAAATCTAAAAGTAGCGTTTTGACTTTTCCTTCAATCGCATAGGCAAAGGCTAAGTTGGCCGCAACCTGCGACTTCCCAAGTCCTCCCTTACCACCGATGATTGAAATTATATGTCCGGCCACTATCTGCTCCTTTTTCTAAACTTTCTTTCTATATCCTGGGCCCCCGTTGCCGCTGACTCGATAATTTCTGGAGTCACAAAAATAACGAACTGAGAACGGTTGGTAGAATATTTCTTTGATTTTAAGAATGAGAATAATGCAGAACCATTTTCAATGGTTTCTGACGTTGGTGGATCGCGGTCAAAATCAGTGGTGAATTTATTTGAAACAACACCCCCGATAACTGCTGACTCCTGCGACTTCACAACGATTTGTGTATTGATCGTGTTATCCAATTCGATGGGAGTTGTGTTTCCATCTGTTGCTTTAACAGAGATATTAATTTTTAAATTAATTTTCTCTTCTTGCATCATCGTCGGAGTGATCTTCATATCAAAACCGGCCTTAGCTGCACCTGTTTTTAAGTTCTCTCCAGTTCCTAATGCATAATTAATTGTCGTCGACTTATTGATTGATCCTTCAATGTTTTCTTTAACGATAATAACACCGGATTGAATAACTCTCGCATGACCTGCCGATTTAGCAGAGTTTAACTTTGGAAATAAATTCGAAATCGTTGCGGCCAGTGTTCCTTGTGAAGAAGTTGAAACTCCACCACTTCCACTTTTACCAACTTGAATCTCTCCACCACCAGATCCAATTGTAGGAGTCCAGCTAAAACCAAAAGTTCTATCATAGGCCTTGGTTAACTCAACAAACTGGGCCGTTAACTTAAACAGCTTTGGCAGCGGTTCTGGTTTTGGCTTTGAGTTAATCGTAAGTAAGTTTTCAAACAATGGCTTCTTTGTTGACTGAACAGCGTCTGTTCTTCTTGCAAGGTTTTGAATCTGATCAGGAATGTAAGCGCGCGCAACCTGTTCGGCCTTAGCACTCTCCTCATTTGATCCAACAACACCTTCAATCCAAAAACTTCCGTTAACAACTCTAACGGTTACGTCTTTTAAATTACTCTTTTGCATTTCTTCCTGCATCTTTCTAGCAATGACTAGCTGAGTTTGCGGAGAAAGTTCAACTAAACGTAAAACTTCTGGATATTTTTCCAGAATAACAACAACTTTTCCAATGTCACCGGGTACAACAATTTGTCCGCCAACATAAACGGCGTCACCTTTAATACCGATTTCCAATCCTTCTACATCACCTAAAAGTTCTTTCAACTGAACAACAACTCTCGACTGATCTGAAGCGATAACTTTTAGTAAATAACGAACCTTGATATCTCCGGCAAGATCTCGGACAGTAAGCGTCGTCTCCCCGGCCTTAATCCCTGTTAAAAGGATTTGTTTTTTTTGTGGAACAAGCTGATAAGAAACCAGGTTTTCATTGGCAATTTTAATGATTGAATTAGGTACGAAATCCAGCGTAATGATTTTTTCCAGACCAACGATAATATCAACTTCTTTCAAAGTTTCGGCAGACTCATCCTGGGCCATAACATTATGGACACTGATAGATAGTAAAAAAAGAATCGCTAAAATTTTATTGAGCATTTCTAGTCTCTTTAATGTATTTCTCAGTGAAGAATGACTTCGCTTCAGAAGCATCATCCCCAAGGACGTCGTAAATTTGAGTCGCTCTTAAACGCACAGGTTCTTTATCTGAATTGTTTCTTAAAGAAAGTGAAAGATTCCCACTTCCATAGGCCTGCATGAAAGCAAGTTTTTGAACATCATATGGATCAAGCTCAAGCGTGATCGTGTTGTACGTCGTGTATGTATTTAAATTCATCGTACGAATAACTTTTGGCGTTTCAACTCCATACATTGGAATTGAATTCGTCATACTCATCCCCGTTGATAAAACGAGAACGTCCTGAAGAAATGTTCTGGTTTTTTGTAAATCTTTTCTAGAACCTTGAGAGATATCAATCGCTGCAAGAACGTCAACACGGTCACCCGGTTTAATCAAACGCCCTACTGCATCTTTTTCTGTAATATTAATGGCCACAGCACGTTTACCAACCGAAACCTGTCTCGATAATCCTGTTTTAATTCCGGGATATGTTACACGTGGTTTTGTAATCTGCTCCCCTTTGATAATAGGCACAGTTGCAATTGTGTTTTCTAATTCTTTAATTGTTTTAAAGTGACCAGGTGATAGGAAATTTGCTGGAACAGTTTTAACTTCGACTTTTGAATCGTCGATCAAATCTAATTCTTGAATATCATTTTTTGCAACGACAACTGAACTTTGAGTTCCGTACTCTTTGATCATCGCATTTTTTTGATCTTCGATATATGTATAGACCATCATCATTGCAAGACCTGCAATCACCAGGGCCAGAGTCAGTGCGCGTGTGTTCATTTTCCAACCTCTTTAAATAACTAGCTTTTTTAGTTTATCAAATTTTAGAGGATTGTTTCTCTAGGGGAAGAATTTGCTAGCCATTAAGGAGAAGTTCCAAGACTGCATTTCTCTGCAGAGGATTGATTTGAAGGATTGATCCAATTGAATTTTATACCACCCGGCTCGATCTCCGAGTAAACAGGACCGCAAATACCATAAAAGGTAAAGACTCGGATAAAGCGGCTCATTCCTTCTTCGTCGCGCTCTTTTGAATCGCACTCTTCAGAAGAATTATTTTTTATCAATGAAGAAAATTTAAAACATGGGGCGAATGCCGTGCTCCCGTCAGCTTTTCCTTTTTCTCGCCAACCTACGGCCGCAAAGCCGACTGACTTAATCGAGTTTCCTGAAAACTCTGCAAGTTCGAGTGGATTGTTCAAATATGAGTTCCCCATAATCAAACTATAAAAATACCCTCTGACCGCTTTTTGCTGATTGATAGATGCACTAATCGAATCTCCAGTGGTGGAGTAGATCGTGTATAAAAAAATTAAAAAGGGAATAAAAATGACTAGCTCAAATAAGGCCTGCCCACTTTGATTCTTTAATGGTTTAGTTATTTTTTTATCCACCATTATCATCCAAAGTTGTATGCACGTCGCAGTTTTGCAATCCTAATGCCTGAATCGCCTTACAAACCTGTGCTCTTGTCTCAACTCGAGTGGGCTCTCGGCCCAAAAAAGATTCTGATATAAAATGAATCGACTCTTTGCCGCCAATGAATCCCAATGAAAATTTTTGGTAAAACTCTACCCATAGCCCAACGAAGGCATGAAATTTTACGACCCCTGGATTATTTTCCTTAAGCATACTTGAATCAATGCCTTTCACTAAACCTTCCGGCATGTATTTGGTAAAAACCTGGCGGGCCTTAATCATCGCCCTAGCATCATTTCCTTCCTGCCTTTCCTCATCACTAACCAAGTAAGCACGAGAGGCCATAAAAGTTGCATGATGAACCATGAAACCA
>JBEIPV010000172.1:0-4724 GCA_040376855.1 Bacteriovorax sp. | reverse complement strand
AGAAAAAGAAATTGGCGGCTACACCATCACCTCTTCCATTCACGACAAAGGATTTATTGACCTGGCAGTCAGAGAATCTGCTACTCATCCTGTCACTCAGTATCTGCACAATCAGGTGAAAGTTGGTGATGAGGTTATGATCACGGAAGGGCAAGGAAAGTTTTTTCTTACTCCAGAACTAATGGAGACCCCACTGACACTGATTGCCGGTGGCATTGGTGTGACTCCACTCTTATCAATGTTTAGAAGCGTCGATAAAACAAAAAATAATCTGAAGCTTTTTTACTCTGTTTCATCTGATGAAGATATTTTATTCAAAGAAGAGCTCGCTCCTTATACGACTTTTACTGTCACTAAAAATCCAACATCATGCTGGAGTGGGGAGCGTTCAAGAATCAATTTAGATTTATTAAAAAAATATGAGACGAACTTTAGTTCTCATTTTTTCATCTGTGGCCCAAGACCAATGATAGATGCCATCAGCAAAGAATTAGCGGATTATGGAGTCGCTAAAGATCACATTCATTATGAAAAATGGTGGTAACCATTAATTCTTTTGTGATTTAGCGGCCAGCTCGCGTGCCTTATCCTTTTTACTTTTTCTTTTGCCTTTAACCGGTGCCTGGCCTTTTACAGGAACAATAGCTTCACCTGTCAGCTCAAAACCTTTAACCTGCTCACGCTCCAATAAGATCTGAGCGCGCTTTTCAATCAGTTTAAAGTGCTCCTGATCTTCATGACCGATAAAAGTCACAGCAAGGCCTTTTTCACCAGCTCGCCCAGTGCGCCCGATTCGGTGAATGTAGTCTGCAGGAGACCTTGGTAAATCAAAGTTAATAACCAATGTCAGCTTACTGATATCAATTCCTCTGGCCGCAACATCTGTCGCTACCAAAAAATCAATTTTTTTATCTTTAAAATCTGAGAGTGCTTTGTTTCTTTCAGGTTGAGACAGATCGCCGTGAATGGCACCAGCTCTCACTCCGACTTTTTTTAATTTTTCGGCCAGGTTCCCTGCTGCTGTTTTGCTTGATACGAAAACCAGAGCATTTTTCCATTTCTCCATAACGATTAAATGGCGCAATAACATTCCACGGTTTTCTTTATTCACTTCGATCACACGTTGGTGAATATTTTCAACTGTCGGTGTGTCAGCTTCAATTTTTATATGTTCAGGAGAAGTTGAAATCCTCTTTACGATATCCAGAACTTTTTCCGGATAAGTGGCGGAGAAGAATAAATTTTGTCTCTTGCCTGAAATTTCATTTAAGACCAGATCTAATTCAGCAGCAAAACCAAGATCAAGAATTTTATCTGCTTCATCCAAAACTAAAAACTGGATGTCACTTAAACTTAAAACTTTTTGTCCGATTAAATCCAATAAACGCCCGGGAGTTGCCACGACAACATCCACTCCATCAGCTAAAGCTCTGGTTTGCTGATCAATACTCTCTCCACCAATGACTGTCAGAGTAGAAACTTTAGTTGGTAGGAATTCTCCAAAACGATAAAAAGCTCCCGAAACCTGCAACGCAAGCTCTCTGGTGGGAGTTAGAATTAAGGCCTGGATTCCCTTATAATTGTTTTGTTTATTCAGGCTAATTTTTTGTAATAGCGGCCATGCAAAACAGGCAGTCTTTCCCGATCCCGTTTGTGCCTCAATAAGCAGGTCTCGTCCTTCCAGGATGAGTGGCAGGGTTATTTCCTGAATGCGAGTAGGTTCAGTAAAACCTGATTTCTCTACTCCAAGCAGTAACTCATCTATAAGACCTAATTCTCTAAAGTTTTCATCGTTTTTCATTTATAACCCTATATAGCAATATGCTGATAGAATAACAATCTTAGGATTTATGTAAAGGTTATTTAGTAACCTTAAGGTATGCACCAAAAACTAACAGTTATTGAAAGCTCAGCTGGATTGAATTAGTATAGGCTCATTCCACGGAGCCTATTTTGAAAAATACAAAAAATCATTCAACACTTATATTGATTTTGGGATCGCTGACAGCGTTGTCACCATTTTCAATCGACATGTATCTTTCGGCCTTTCCTCAAATGGCACATGCCTTTAATACCAATGTTGCAGAAATCTCATTAACGCTTTCAAGTTATTTTGTAGGTCTTGCTTCTGGTCAATTATTTTATGGTCCAGTCATGGATCGCTTTGGACGCAAAAAACCACTGTACGTTGGTTTAATCATTTATATCCTGGCCTCGATTGCCTGTGCTTTTTCTAACTCAGTTCAATCTCTAATGATTTTTAGATTTATTCAGGCAGCAGGTGGATGCTCTGCGAGCGTTGGAGCATTTGCAATGGTGAGGGACTTGTTTCCCCCTAAAGAAAGTGCAAAAGTTTTCTCAATGCTGATTTTGATTTTAGGAGTATCACCTCTTCTGGCCCCAACAATTGGTGGATACCTGGCCGTGCATCTGGGATGGTCATCAGTTTTCATCACTCTTGCAGCGATTGCTGTCACTATTTTTACCATTGTTGTGTTAAAGCTTCCTGAGAGTCATCAAGCAGATAGCACTCATGTACTTCATCCTGTGGCGATTGCAAAAAATTACATTTCGATTTTACGTGAACCACAATTTTACACTTATGCTATTGCCGGTGCTGTTGGTTTTTCCGGACTGTTTGTTTACCTGGCCGCTTCACCTACTATTTTCATGGAAATTTTTGGAGTGAGTGAGCAGGTTTATGGATGGATTTTTGCCATCATTGCCATGGGAATAGTGGGAATGAGTCAGGTCAATGTTCTTCTGATTAAAAAATTCTCTAACGAAACAGTGCTTTTTTCTGCTTTATTAGCGTTAGTGATTGCAAGTTTAATCTTTCTTCTTTGCTCATACATGGGTTGGTACAATCTTTACAGCGTCGTAGGAACAATGTTTGTTTTCCTATGTTGTATTGGTTTATCAAATCCAAACTCCGCCGCTCTTGCCATGGCCCCATTCGGCTCTAAGGCCGGAAGTGCTGCTGCTATGTTAGGATTTCTTCAAATGGCCGCAGGAGCGCTGGCCTCAGTTTGTGTTGGCGTTTTAAAGGCCCAACAACTATTTCCCGTTGCCGGAATCTTTGTCGGAACTTCTGTCATCGCTATGCTGATTTTAGTGATTGGAAGTAAAAATATTGTGACAAAAGTTGAAGCTGATCCCAATGCAGCAGATGCTGTTGCTCATTAGGTCTTAATTATCTTTGAAGCCTATAGGGCATATTCGTTTCAGGATCAATGGCACTTGAAACCGGCGACAATGGTAACTTTACTCCATCGGCCGTCATCCAAATATTGACTTGAAGACCTGGGATACTTTTGTAATAAAAATCCAGATTTTTAAGATCAATCATCTCCAGTGTCTTGGAAAAATCGCCAATGCTCTCACCTTCTCTAAAACGATCACTCGAACTAAGCGAAAAAGAGATAGGACGCTTCATTTGTCCGCCCCACCCAATCGTATAATTCTTATCGATGAAGTTAATCCTCAACTCACTCATACATTCTTTAGTTGGTTTAAAAGGGCCTTTGACCTCAAGAAACTTTTTATCTTTTAAACTGATTTTGTAATAAGCATTTGGATGGGCATGACTCTTATCAATGCTAAGATCAAAAGTTTTGGTTTCCGTGTAATACTCAGATGAGTCACCAAAAACAATCTTTTCATAACGGCATGAAAGCAAAACTTGGGGTTGAACCTCAAAGCGATCTTCCATGACATAAAAATCAAAACTAAAGGGGTGAATCGTTGTTGAAGCCGCCATTAGATTGGGCGACAGAAATGAAAGACATAATATGGTCAAAATTAATTTCATCAGACAATTATAGGCCTGGCCCTTGTAGAACGTCTAGTTTTCCCCTCATCTCCCTGTGAATTCTTATGAGATTTTACTTTCTCACTGCTGTTGACAATAAATATTTATACTGATGAAATATTCGTAACTTAAAGCGGAAATAATCATCAATGAAATTCTTAATTTTATGTCTCGGCATATTCATCTCTTGTCAGATATCTGCTCAAGAAAATACAAATATTATTAAAGTATACGCAACTATGATTCCTAATGCAGGGTCTTTTGTTGCAACTAGCGATAAAGCACGTGGAAGACTTTTGAAAACCGGCGATGAATTTAAGGCCGACAGATTAAGTGTTTCTGCAGATTCTTTTAAAACAGAAAACTCACTACGCGATAAACATTTTGCTGAATATATTTCAGGTGGAAGTAAGCTTCCCCATCCACGCATTGATATTATCAACTTAATAGGGAAACAAAATAAGGCCACTGCTACACTTGTTGTTAATGGTGTGAGTAAAGAACTCAAGCTTGATTACGTTGAAAAAGACAATTACGTGGATGTCACCTTTAACCTGAAGACTCGCGACTTCAAACTTGATACCCCAACTTTTTTAGGTGTCACTGTAAGTGAAGATGTCAAAGTTGAAGCTAAGTATTATTGGGAAACAAAATGAAAAAAATTTTAGTTTTAAGTTTATTGGTCTTTTGGGGATGTCAGGACACTAATTCAAATTCATACGATAAAGATAAATACAGTGAAGTTGGCGATAGTGACCCAACTTTCAAAGCAGCCTACACTGTTTTACAAAACAGATGTATCAGCTGCCACGACCATAGTGCCTGGTCAAAATACACCACTCCAGAGAAATGGCTGGCAAGTGGTCTGGTAGTAGCAGGAAATACTTCCGCTTCACCAATCATATATAAAATT
>JBEIPV010000198.1:0-3447 GCA_040376855.1 Bacteriovorax sp. | reverse complement strand
GGATACTTTCTCAAAAAAACTTCAATATAGTTGTCCCACCTAAAAAGCGGCATATTGATATCTTTTTGCCAGGCCTCTCTATACTCTTCCAAGCTCATGGCCCACAAATCATGCTTAAAATACTTCAGCGCCGACTCACTCATATCAGGATGAGCATCTATGTGAATCAAATTATATCTTTTCGTTTTATCGATTTTTTGAAACCAGCACCAAAGCGCTAGTCTGTGATTATCCATGACATAAACCGGGCCTTCATTCCACAAGACATTATCTTGCGAAGAGGCCGAGTCCCCACGATTCACTAAAGGAATTAAAAAACTCATTTCTTTTTCTCTTCTAAAGTAGGCTCAAGGCGCATTTCAAGTGTATAAGAAAAACCAAAAAGCTCTCCTTCCGGAAGAGTGACAATCCCTGTTTTCGTTTCAAGGTTTTTATCATGATCCAAGTCATCCCCAACCCCGTACCAGGGCTCAAGGCAAACGAAAGGAACTTTATCTTTTGCCCAAATTCCCCAATAAGGAGTATTAGCATAAACGCGAATCACTTCATGTCTTTTAGTATCAACAAGTTCAATATACTTAGATTTTAATTTTTTAAAAATCAGTGCGTCGTCTTTAAAGAGCTCCGGAGTCACTTTTAATTTTTGCTCTCGTAATTCAAAGGGACGCTTCCAATTAATAAGGCCATTACTTAATTTAAAGTATTCTTTTTCCTGAGATTCAAATCTAATTTCGTAATTAGCAATCTCTTTTGTTTCAAATGCCGGATGAGCACCAATTGAAAAATAGATATCCTGACGATCAACGTTCTTAACAAAATAAGAAACAGTTAGTTTGTTGTCTTCAACTTTATAACGAACTCTTAGTTCAAAACAAAATGGCCAAAACTTAAAACTATCTTGAGTGGCCTCAAGTAAGAACTCCACTTCAGATGTCCCACACTCAGTGCACTTAAACTCGAAGTCACGAGCAAAACCATGCTGCGACATCTTATAGTTTTTACCTTTTAGGTTATATTCATCGTCCTTAAGTCTACCGACGATAGGAAATAATACAGGTGCGGAACGATTCCAGGTCTTCTCATCGCCAAGCCATAAAAGCTCTCTGTGCCATGCTCTAGAAAAAAGACGCTTCATCTCGGCGCCTTTGCTTGTGACTTGTACGATTAATGAATTACTTTCGATTTGGTACCATTCGCTCATAGCATTCTATTATAAGTGGAGAGGCCTTTTACTACAAGAGTTGACATTGAACTAATCAAAATCTGATTACCTATAAAAGAATCACTTATAAATTCTACGACATAAGCTTAAGCAACAAGAAAACATCGTGCTCTAAATTCTGGCAGGAGTTCATATGCCATCAATCTCAGAGTTCTTTGGAATCACAATCTATATGTATTATGCTCACGGTAAGCATAAATCACCCTATTTTCATGCACGCTATCAAGGCAATGATGCCTCCTTCTCAATAAACACTCAAGAAGTTCTAGCAGGACATTTACCTGCAAAAGTGGTAAAATTGATTCAAGAGTGGGCTAAAAATCATGAACTTCCACAATACATAAAAGGAGCAGACAATGATTAATGCCATTAGCGTCGTTGCGAGTGAAGATTTTTTTATTGTGGTCAATTTAGAAGATGGCCGAACATTAAAGTTGGATATGAACTTTATCAAACATGAAGCTGGGTACGTTGTTGAAGCAATTCATAATTTAGAAGAGTTTAAGAAAGTCTTTATAAAAAATGGAATTGTTAGCTGGCCATCAGGTTATGACATTGATCCTTATTTTCTCGAAGCACAAGGTCTAAACATCACCAAGACAGCATAGGCCCTTTAATTTAGTTTACTAAAAAAGTGAATTATACCATTTTCCCTGCTATAATCCCCCTATGAAAGTAATCGAACATTTAGAACTCGCAAAGAACCCACTCTTCAGCTATGAAATCGTTCCACCTCCCAGAGGTAGATCGGTTCAGGATATCATCGATATAGTTGAGACCTTAAATCCAGTAAACCCTGCATGGATTGATGTAACATCACATTCATCATCAGCGTATTACAATGAAAAAGAAGACGGCTCAATTGAACGCAAGATTTTCAAGAAACGTCCGGGAACAATCGGCATTTGCGGAATTATCCAAAACCGCTTTAGAATCGACACTGTTGTTCACATGCTTTGCTTAGGCTTCACGAAAGAAGAAACTGAAGATGCACTACTGGAATTAAATTTCTTAGGCATTCACAACGTTCTTGCTCTTCGTGGTGACGGCCCAAATTATAAAAAAGAAATTTCAAAAAACCGTACGGCCAACTACTACGCTTCAGACCTGGTAGAACAAATCAAAGATATCAACCAAGGAAAATTCCTGGATGAAATCGAAGGTGGATCTAAGTTTGATTTCTGCGTTGGTGTTGCTGCTTACCCGGAAAAGCATTTCGAAGCTCCAAACTTAAAGCTCGATTTGATTAACTTAAAGAAAAAAGTCGACGCTGGTGCAGACTACGTCGTGACTCAGATGTTCTTTGATAACAATCACTATTTTAATTTTGTTAAAGAAGCTCGCGCTGCGGGAATCACTATTCCTATTATTCCAGGAATTAAAATTCTAAAGAATGCCACTCAGCTGACTTCTATTCCAAAAAATTTCTATATCGACTTCCCGGATGATTTAGTTGAGATGGTCACAAAAGATCCAAAGAATGTTGGTGAGATCGGTAAACGCTGGGCCGACAATCAAGTTAGAGGTCTTCTAGAAGGTGGTGCTCCATGCATTCACTTCTACATCATGAACGATACAAACAATGTTGTGGATATTGTAAAAAAATATCAAAAGTAAAAAATAAATGAAAAAACATTCAACGCTTCTCGAACTAGAAAAAACTCTTGCAGAGAAAATCCTCTTCCTTGATGGTGCCATGGGCACCATGATTCAGACGTATAAACTGCAAGAAGAAGATTTCAGAAAAGGTCACTTTGAAAATCACCCGAGTGATCTAAAAGGAAACAACGATCTCCTGTCTCTTACCAGACCAGATGTTATCTACGCGATTCATACTCAGTACCTGGAAGCAGGGGCCGACATCATTGAAACCAATACATTTTCAGGAACTCGCATTGCCCAGAAAGATTATGATCTTGAGCATGCGGTTTACGATATCAATTTCCAGTCAGCTAAACTTGCTAAAAAAGCTTGTACGGATTTCATGGCAAAAAATCCGGATAGAAAATGTTATGTGGCCGGAGCTCTAGGGCCTACGAACAGAACACTTTCTCTTTCTCCCGATGTAAACAACCCGGCATTCCGTGCAGTGACTTTCGATGAGCTGGTTCAAAACTACTACGAACAGGTAAAAGCTTTAATTGAAGGCGGGGCCGACATCCTATTGCCGGAAACAACGTTTGATACTCTCAATATTAAGGCCGCTATTTTTGCGATTGAAAAAT
>JBEIPV010000086.1:0-12907 GCA_040376855.1 Bacteriovorax sp. | reverse complement strand
TCGCTTTTTCCTGCCTTCGTTTTTCAAGCAACAAAAGAGTACCTGCAGGCCCAAGGAAAAATTTATATCCCCAATGGGATTATCTGGTTTTTTAACGTCGTCAACGTTCTCTTAAATATTCTTTTAATGTTTGGTTACAAAGACTTTAAAGGTTATGGGATTGAAGGTGCTGCTATTGCGACAGTGATTTGTCGTTTTTTAATGGGGATTTCAGTTTTCTTCTACATGAAATCAGTGACTCCATTTGAGATGCAAAGAAATACGGCCACAATCAGAAAAATCTTAAGACTTGGTCTTCCGATTTCTTTCACCATTTTGTGTGAAGTTTTAATTTTTGCATCCGTTACTGTTTTAGTAGGTGGAATGAGCCTGATTGCATCAGCTTCACAAAACCTGGTTATGAATATCACCTCTTTAACTTTTATGGTTCCCATGGCACTTGGAAGTGCGATCTCTGTATTAGTTGGTGAGCAGTTTGGAAAAAAATCTATTGAAGGTATCGTTCGTCTTTGTCGTGGTGCCATGACATTGACAATTATTATCCAGGTTTTCTTTGCATTCTTGTACCTGACTATCCCTCACTTTATTATGGGAATGGCCACAACTGACCAGGCCGTTATTATTTACGGTGGTGCACTTTTATTCTGGGTTGGATTATTCCAGCTTCCCGATGGACTCCAAGTTGTTCTATCAGGTGTAATGAGAGGACTAAACGAAACCAGAATCCCGATGGTACTGGGCTTTATTTCTTACTGGATAATAGGTCTTCCATTTGGAGTGTACCTGGCCTACCAAAGAAATATGGAGGCCCGTGGTTTATGGGTTGGTCTGGCCGTGGGACTAACGTGTATGTGTATTTTCTTAATCGCGTTTTACAGAAACAGAATTAGAAAACTACGTCTGACAATTCAAAACTAATCGCCTTTTTAGAAAGCGGATCAGTGAACTTTAACTGGTAAGACATAAGCCTTATGCCTTCAGCATTTTTGTTAACTGTTCCGTATTTCGGATCTCCTAAAACCGGATAACCCAACTCTTCAAAGTGACGCCTAATCTGGTGCAGTCTTCCCGTATGAATTTGAACTAATAAAATCGCTGTGTGCTCTTTTTGCTCGATGATCTTAAATGATGAATGAGCATCTCTGCCATCGATCGGAAAATGAATATCTCCGCCTGTTGGGTATTTATTTTGAATGTTCCCGACAACTTCAACTTTATAATATTTTTCGACCATGCCTTTTTGCCATAGCTGAGAAAAAGCACCGGCCGCATGATGAGTGTAAGCAAACAACATCAACCCATGAGCTTCACGGTCAAGCCTGTGAATCAGATAGGCCTTTCCTTTTGTCTTCTCAATCTGTCTTAAAATACTGGTGTGATCACCAAAGTCCGTTCCTTGAGATAAAACACCTGGAGGTTTGTACCAAAGGCCCCATTCTTTATTGGCCAAAACTTCGCGGGCCTGTGGCACTTCAAGATTGACGTATCTTGGATCAAAGAAAAATTCTACGTGGGACTCAAGTGTTAAAGGTGCAGTTGCTCTTCTCACTCTTACTCTTTTTGATGAGGAAAGTTTTCTAAACCAGACACCGCCATTATTTAAAACTTTTTTCAAAACACTTTTTGAAAGTTTGGTATGTTTTTCTAAAAAGTCGATCAGGACTAAAGGGTCGCCCTCTTTCACACTTTTTTTCATTGTAAATGCTTTCGTTGATTCAGTCGTCACTGGTGATTTCCCAAAAAAAAGGCCTATAGAAAACTATAGGCCTTTTTAGCAAAATTTATGTCTATTGACTACTTATTCGTTAGTGCGCGGAAAGCATCTACACGCCCAGCTGAAAGCGAAGCCGTCTTTAATTTCTCAGTCTTAACTGATGTATTGATAAGCCTTTCTCTGATTTGGGCAGGAGTTAAGTTAGGTTCTTTTGACAGGATTAACCCAACAACACCGGCCACATGTGGAGTTGCCATTGAAGTTCCTGAAAGATTAGCGTAACCACCGTTTTTATATGTTGAAAGAATTGTCGATCCTGGAGCTGTTACATGAACAGTTTTTACTCCGTAATTAGAAAAACTAGACTTTGCTCCTGCCCCTGTAAATGATCCTACAGAAACAACATTTGAAACTTCATAGTTAGCAGGATAGCTTGGCGTTTTATCGTTATTGTTTGATTCATTTCCGGCCGCGGCCACAAAAGTGATTCCTGCCGATTCAGCTGCCGTGATAGCGTCTAATAAAGACTGCTCTTTTTCTCCACCACCCCATGAATTCGACATAACGTTCACACCTCTTGAAATAGCGTAATCAATTGAGCTGATAGCATCAATTGTTTCACCAGAACCAGCGTCTGTTAAAAATTTAATAGGAACAATTTGAACATTCTTCATCACTCCAGCAATACCTACAGAGTTGTGAGTGGCACCGATAACACCAGCACAGTGAGTTCCATGTCCGTGCCCGTCCATCGGGTCTCCATCTTTATTGGCGAAATCATATCCGTAAATATCGTCTACGTATCCGTTTCCATCATCATCAACACCGGCCTTTCCATTAAGCTCCAGTTCGTTGACAGCGATTTGTGATTTTAAATCCGGGTGAGTGTAATCGACACCAGTGTCGATTACAGCGATCTTAATTATCTGCTCACCTGTTGAACCTTTTGTAATATCCCATGCTTTAGAAACATTGATATCTTCCCCAGCAACACCTGGAGAAAAAATACTTCCACTGTTTTTACCAGTGTTCACAAGACCCCATTGCTTGCTAAACATTGCGTCTGTCGGAGTAACAGCTTTAGCTCTGTCAGAAGCATGAAGTGAAATAATATAATTGGGTTCGATGTATTCAATGTCCGGATTATTCGCAAGCGACTGCATAGCTTTGTCACTTAGGCCTTTATTTGTTTCAAGACGAGCAAACGTACCAAAGCTTGTGTGCGCCGTTTTTGTAACTTGCCCATAACTATGAACAGCTTTAGAAGATAAAAAATTTGATCCATCTTTTACTTTTACAATATATCCATTAAATGGAGTGGCGTGTGCCGAAAAAGCGAGAAGAGACAATAGAGAAACTGATAACATTTTTGAATTCATATAATCATCCTTGATTTATGTTTACCCCCTATGTTCGCAAAAATTGAAAGTGATTAGCAATAATTTTAAGGACGTGACAGGAATTGTTAGCTAATTCCACCGAGTTTACCAGTCAGAGATTTAATAGTTTTTTACTTTAGTTGGTTGAGTATTATTCGCTTCATTTTTTGATCCTTCCCCTATCAAATGTTGTTATCTGCCTTAATCACCTTTTTATCATTTCATAGTCATGTTTCTTCATGAATATCTGCCTGAATTGAATTCTCCTCTCACAAAAGGAGATTCAATGAAAATAAGAAAAAACACTCAACTCTCTTTACTCAATCCCAAAAAATCAGGACGACCAGCGATTCACGACAAAGGAATCAGGCACACTTGCAGACCACTAATAAAAAAATCCACTCCTCTTCATCTCACTATTAAGGTGAGATCAAATAAGGCAGATATTCAAAACAAGATTATCTTGAAGGCCCTGCATAGAGCGATTATGAGAGCAAGAATTCAAGGATTGAAAGTTTTGCATTACGCTCTCGAGTATAATCATGTGCATCTTTTGATTGAGGCAGATAACAATAAACTTCTGCATAAAGGAATGCAGGCCTTTGGGATTACGATTGCGAAAGCGATTAATAAGTTTAAGAGAAACAAAGGCGCTGTTTATAAGCACAGGTATCATTTTAGGCAGATATCATCGCTTAGGGATTTTAGGAATGTAATGAACTATATTTTTCAGAATGGGGTTAAGCACCATAGCTCAAAGAAGATGATTAGTTTTTATAATTCTGTGATAAGGGAAAAAAGACTAAGTAGGCTTTATCCCAAAATAAAATTGTGGGATGAAATAAAAAAGAGCTCCCATTTACGGGAGCTCTATAAAACACTTCTCATTTTATTAGACGATAATAACTATTACCTACTGTCTCCACACAGCACTTGCCCAGGTAAATCCTGATCCAAAAGCTGCACTTGCCACAAGCATTCCCTTTTTAAGAACGCCGGCCTTAACCGCATCGTCCATCCCTAAAGGAATTGTTGCTGCTGTCGTGTTTCCGTAGTTTTGAATTGTGTTGAAAACTTTTGATTCAGGAATCGAAAGCATTTCAGCAACCTTTGAATTGATTCTTAGGTTAGCTTGGTGGAATAAAAAAACATCCACTTCATCCAGAGAAACACCTGCTTCTTTACAAGAATGCAGCAGACATTCCGCCATTCTTTTTGTCGCGTGAACGAAAACAGTTTTCCCGTTCATTTGGGGATAATGTAATCCTTCTTCGAGCATGTGGTGAGAGACGCGCTCAGCTCCCAGAGCGTTTCCTGGAGCTGGAAGCCACAGTTCTTTTGCAAACGATCCGTCGGCATATAAGTGAGTGTTGATAATTCTTGAATCGGTTTTTTCGTTGACTAGTTCGCGGCGTGAAACAACTGCAGCTCCTGCACCGTCACCAAATAATACGGCGACATTTCTTCCGTTGGGAGTTTTATCTAATCCTTTTGAGTGGACTTCAGCTCCAACAACCAGAATGTTTTTATGGCTTCCGCTTAGAATGAATTTATCGGCAATACTTAAACCGTAAATAAAACCCGTACACTGCTGGCGAATATCCAGAACTGTAATTTCTGGAATTCCAAGTTTCGCTTGTAAAAAGCATCCTGTCCCTGGGAAATCGTGATCAGGGCTTAGAGTTGCAAACACAATCATGTCGATGTCTTTTGCTTCAAGGCCTGCGTTTTGAAGTGCATTTAATGAAGCTTTTAGTGCCAGGTCTGACGTCGTTGTATTTTCATCAACCCAATGACGCTGAACAATCCCAGTTCTTTGTTGGATCCATTCATCTGTGGTCTCCATCATTGTTTCCAAATCAAAGTTTGTGAAAACTTTTGGTGGAACGTAAGAGCCTACTCCGGTGATCTCACTTCTAAATTTTGTCATTGGTTTTCCTATAAAAAGTTATGTCATTCAATTTTAATCAAATCTTGTAAATATACAAACGAGTCTTTAACATTAGCATAGCATTATACAATCCTGAGTAAATACCTCCAATGAAAAACTATTGCCGAGTGAAATAATATTGTTCACAATTAAATTACATTAAAAAACGAAAGCACTTTAGTCTAAATACATTTAAAAAGGATGTTGAATTATGAAGACGATGCTAGCACTTTGCCTGCTATTCACCTCAATTGAAAGTTTGGCGAATCTTAGTTACTATCCGCAGTCGACCCTTGTTAAATTTCAGGACGCGAAAACGACAAGCTCAGAATTAAAAAACGAAATCTTCAATCTTTCCGATAAATTTCACGTTATACACTCTGACGGGTCTCAGACTCTTGCCGACGAATGCAACACAGATGAAAAGTGCACTTTTCAGCGCAGAGATCAGACTTACACTGAAGCCCGCAAGATCATGTTTGGGAATTTATTTTTAGAGAGCCTGGGTGGCAATAGATACGCTGTAAAAGATGTTTACTGCAACATCACAATTGATGAGACAAAAGGTGTAGGGCCAAATAAAATCCCCAATCACCAGTACATGAATTGCGAACACACATGGCCGCAAAGTAAGTTCACTGCAGAGTTTTCAACTGAACTTCAAAAATCTGACCTTCACCATCTGTTTCCTTCAGACATGAAGGCCAACTCTACCAGAAGTAACAATCCTTTTGCCGACGTAAATGGAAAATTCACTCATAGTGAGTGCCGTGATTCTAAAACTGGAACAGCAATCGACGCTCCCAATATCCGATCGTTTGAGCCACCTATTGAACACAAAGGAAATGTGGCCCGTGCCATTTATTATTTCTCAACTCGGTATAAAATGAACATAGATGCCACTCAAGCAAAATACTTAAAAATCTGGAACGAAGAAGATCCAGTCGACCAAGAAGAACTTGAGCGCAACGAACGCATCATGAAACTGCAAGGGAACCGCAACCCATTTGTTGATTACCCTGAATTAATTAATCGCCTGTGAGAAAATGAAAAAATATTTCCAATACCTGTCTCTCGTTTTAGTTGTTAGCTGTGCTAGTAATGAAAAGCCCACCGCTCCAAAAACTTATTCAGATGACACTAACCGTGCCTTTGAAATGATTGAACGTGGCGGGTCTTACTATCTTAAAAAAGCTCCGGTCTACAATGCTCCTCCACAAATTGAAGCTCCTGTGAAAAGACGCGTGCAAGCTCCAGAACCTCGTGAAGAAATTGTGATTGATGAAAAAATTAATTATCAGGCAAAACCGCTGACGAAAGAAATCAGAGAGAATCCTAAAACAGAAGTTTTAAAACCTGTTTTAAAAGACACTCAATCAACTTCTAAGGCCGATGAGCGCTTGATTGAAATTAACCAGAACCTGGCCTTCTATTGCATGAAGCATAGAAAAAATCCTGCTTACGGGGGCGATGAAGCTAAATGCATGAAGCACGTAAACGCTGTCATGGGCCATTGCCAAAAACAGCATCGTATTGTGAATTCAAAACTACTTAACTGCATCCAGAAAAAACTTAAAAAATAATAGGAATTTATGGAACAATTTAATATCGAGTATAATTTCACCAGTGAGAGCAGGTCTTTTTGTACAGAATGTGATTTTCTAAAATCCAGATGTCTATGTGACACACTCAAAGTGATCCCTAACAATGTTCACTTGATTGTCCTGCAGCACCCGAGTGAAACCAAACACCCACTCAACACTGTTCGTATCATGAAAAAAAGTTTTAAAGAAATGACGGTGATGATTGGTGAAGACTTCTCGGCCGACTTAAGACTTAACACTCTATTGAGTGAACCAAAAAACTCATGCGCCCTTCTCTATCCAGGTGATGATGCTGTCGTTTTAAACAACGCTGAGTCTCACAAAGAGATCACTCACCTTATCTTGTTAGATGGAACATGGAGAAAAGCAAAAAAGATTTTTATGCTTTCAAAAAATCTTCATACACTTCCCTCAATCAAACTTGCACTGGAGACAACATCTGATTACCGAATCAGAAAAGCTCCAAGTGATCAATCGCTTTCAACTCTGGAAGCTGCGACATCGGCCTTAAATTTTCTTGAACCAAAACTGGATACGACAGCTGCCATTAATTCATTTCAAAAAATGGTGGATTTTCAGATTAAAAAAATGGGACGAGAAGTTTACCAAACTAACTATTTAGACAAAAAAAAGGAGTAGTTAAAACTACTCCTTCTCTATTTTCTTAATTTTAAAAAAATTATTTTGCTAGATAAGACTTACACCATCCACAGTTCGTAACATACTTCATCCCCATCATTGTACATGGAGCGTATCCACCTTCTGCTTTTTTATCATTGTAGTATTTGCAGTTTAAACAGTTTTGTCCTGCCTTAAACTTAGCATTCTTCGAAGAATTGGCATCAACAACGTAGTCCAAACTTTTTGCCATTCCAACACCAACTTGCGCCACTTGTTTTCCGGCAGGGCCAGTTGCTGGACACGCAGCTTCTGCTTTCACGCTTTTTAGGGCAAAAGGAACAATAGTTACAGCTGAAAGGGCCATAGTGAAAAACGAGCGACGATTTAAATTCTTTTCTTCCATATAAACTCCCATTTTTTAAACGTACTTCGACAATTTGAATGCCTTAGCTTAACAGAAAGTCCCTCAGATGGTCAAAAATCTTAATTATTTTAAGTAGTTGGCATCAAACAAGCGTTCTGGCCTTCAAACATAAAAACAATTATGACGCTTTAAAAACTAAGTTTTGTCTGATAGAGGTAGGTATCAATTTATGAGGACTGTGAATGGAACAAATTAACGTTATAGGGCCCAACGAATATTATTTCGAGAGCACTCAAGACATTTTAATCGAAGTTTTCCCAAGCTACGTTCCAGAAAGATCGGCGCCTGAGAGCAACCAGTATTTCTACTCATACAGAATTAAAATCACAAACAATGGCGAAGTCGCTTGCCGCGTTATTCACCGTCATTGGAAAATTAAAGATGGAAATGGAAAATCGTACGATGTACAGGGTTCAGGAGTGGTTGGCGAGCAGCCGATGCTTCAGCCAGGTGAATCTTTCGAGTACACAAGCTTCTGTCCGCTTCACTCTCCATATGGGAACATGCGCGGAAAATACCAGATGATCGATGAATTTGGGGAGCGCTTCTGGGTCTCTGTGCCGGTGTTTTTCTTCAGACCGCCAAGAGATATCAGTCCAGGACCTTCAGTCATTCAATAATAAAGGTTTTCAACTCATAAGACTTTTCGTTACCATAAATTAACTTACGTTTGTTTATGGAGAAATCAATGAAAAGTCTTTTTATACTTTGTGCCCTAATTACCTCACTCTTTTCACAATCAACATTCGCACTGGATTTAGACGCTGTCGTAAAAGCAGGCAAACTTCGCATTGCTGTTGATACAACTTATCCACCAATGGAATTTGAATCAGCAGAAGGAAAAATCATTGGTCTGGATATCGACCTGGCCCGCGCTCTTGCGGAAGAATTAAAAGTTAAAGCTGAATTCATCGTTATGCCTTGGGATGGAATCTTAGCTGGCCTTCAATCAAATCGTTACGACATTATTATGTCTTCAATGAACATCACTCCAGAGAGAGCGGCACAAGTAAACTTTGTTCCCTACATTTCTATGGGGCAAGTGTTTGTTGTTAAAAAAACGGCAAAAGCTGTGACGAATGAAAAAGAACTTGCCGGGCGAACTGTAGCTGTCCAAGTAGACACAACTTCTTTCAATGCTGTTGAAGCGATGAAAAAATCTGGGATTAAAATTAAAGACATTAAAACTTTCCCAGGAGCAACTGACACTTTCAGCGCTCTAAGGGCCAATCAAGCAGACGTTATCGTAACAGATGAAGCAGTTGGAAAATACTACACTGGTCTTGATGCAAAAACATTTATGGTTTCTGGTGTGGCCATGAAACCAGAGCCAATCGGAATTGCTGTAAAAAAATCAGATGTAAAACTTTTTAAAGCACTGGAAAACGCCGTGAAGACGATTAAGTCTAATGGAAAGTACGCTAAGGCTTACCAAGAATGGCTGAAGTCAGCTCCACCGGCGAACTAATTTAGATGGAAGCTGAATTAGGATTTTGGGCCTTTTCAAAAATGATTGTCCTTCCAAGACTGATGGAAGGGATGGGTGTCACTTTAAAACTTACGTTTATAAGTGGCATCCTGGGACTTATTCTTGGAATGTTCCTGGCATTAATGAGGATCTCACAGTTTAAAATTTTAAACTGGGTTTCGATTTTATATATCACGCTCTTTAGAGGGACTCCTCTGTTGCTGCAGATTCTCTTTATCTATTTTGCTCTTCCGACTATTTTGGAAGCTTATCAAATCAACATGATTCTCGATTCTTTTTCGGCCGGGATTCTCGCTCTTTCACTTAACTCTGCTGCTTATCTGGCAGAAATTTTTCGTGCAGGAATCCTCTCGATACACAAAGGTCAAACCGAAGCGGCCAGGGCCCTGGGGCTCTCGCGCCACCAGACCATGTATAAAATCATTATCCCACAAACTTACCGAAGAATCATTCCACCTGTTGTAAATGAACTCTCTGCTTTGACTAAAGAGACTTCACTCGTGTCTGTTATCTCACTGGGTGAATTACTTTATATGACTCAAAGATTAGGATCAAGATACCTGCGTGTATGGGAAGTTTATATCTGGGCAGCTCTTGGATATTTAATCATTGTTATGATTTTAAGTTTCATTGCCAGCAGAATTGAAAAGCGCCTTGAACTAAAAGGAGGCGTGTAATGAAAAGCAATGAAGTGATTTTAACGATCTCTAATCTTTCTAAAAAATTTGGCGACAACGTTGTCTTAAAAGATATTTCAACATCAGTCACAAAAGGTGAAGTTGTGGTGATCATCGGGCCTTCTGGTTCGGGAAAATCAACATTTCTTCGCTGTATAAACTATCTGGAAGTTCCAACTGGCGGCGAAATTGATTTTGAAGGACAGATTTTAAATCCAAAATCAAAAGAGCATGTACTGGATATTTACCGTTCTAAAATAGGAATGGTTTTCCAAAGTTTTAATTTATTTCCACACCTGACTGTTTTAGAAAATATCACTCTGGCCCCGATGCACGTTTTAAAAGTTTCAAAAGAAGAAGCGCGCGCACGAGCGGATGAACTTTTAAAAAATGTTGGACTGTCAGAAAAAATCAATGCCTACCCTCGCGATCTTTCCGGCGGACAACAGCAGCGTGTAGCGATTGCCAGAGCTCTGGCGATGAAGCCTGATATTATGCTTTTTGATGAGGCCACCAGCGCTCTTGATCCTGAATTAGTAGGAGAAGTTTTAAAAGTTATGAAAGATCTGGCCCATACAGGAATGACCATGATCATCGTGACCCATGAAATGGACTTCGCCCGTGAAGTCAGCGACAGAGTGATATTCATGGATAAGGGATTAATAGTTGAGCAAGGAACTCCACAAGAGGTTTTTAATTCCCCCAAGGAAAAGCGAACTATTGATTTTATTAGAAGGCTGTAACGTTTAAAACTTAGCTCTTAATTTTCTCATGCTAGTGCCGAAAAACTAGCATGAAAACAAAACTAATTTTAGCTCTGCTGTGCTCGTCATTCCTATCAACTCATGCCTACTCTATGGGTTCAAAAAAACCATCGACTGGAACGACCACGCCAACAACTCCTACAACTCCAACTGCACCTATCGTGACAGCGCCTTCGCAAAAACCAACATTGGATTTTGGAGAAGAGCTGCCAGTTGATGAATACTTAAACAGCTCTTCTGAAATTGGACCAAAGGTTGATACGTTTAGAAGTGATGATGAACTCGCTGGCAAGGCCCGTGAGATGGTCAATACTGACACTGTTGATAAATGTTTCGATGATAATGATGCCCATGCTTATTTTGCAGACCAGATCAGCTATTACACTGCTGAAATGATCAATGATGTTCCGGCCAAGGTTGGATTCATTGGAAACTCATACGGAACAAGCACGGATGATAATAACTACTTTCCTACCTCACTCATCAGGCACCCACTTTGTGAATCAACTTCAAAGTCACTGGGTTCAACGATTAAGAAAGTTCCTTCCCAAGCAACGATTGATAAATTAAACCGTTTTGCAACGACAGTGAATAACTTGCGTACGGATGTTTTAAATGGAGATCAGTCGGCCAAAAAAGAATTACTGGGAACATGGACGAAGTTTTTTTCTTGTCTTGCTTACTCCGAGTCTCTAGGGTCATCGGACTCAACAACTTCAAAAAATGTAGCTGCTAAAAATGCTCCAGCTGGTTATAGAAAACCTGCCGGTGTTGAATTCTATGAAGATAAAGAACAACCGGCCGTTTCACGACTTAACATCGGAATGTTTCAGTTCACTCCTAATTCAGGAGGAAACGTTCAACCATGTATCAGAGCGTGGAACCAGATGCATGCAAATAAATCTTCATGCCAGGTTAATCAGAAGGCCTCACAAGCTGATTTGATCAGAACCCTTGGAAGTTCACTTCAAAGCTTCAACGCTTTTTGTGGTGTCCATAAATTAATTCAAACTTTTGCGATTCAGGTAAATACGACAAAGACGAGTGCCACTCATCCGTCAAACCTGGTTAATGGAAAATTAAAAGCAAGTGAGCAGCGTTGTGTGACTCCACACTTTTACAGTGGATGGGCCTACAATCACTTTGGACCTTTTCAGAACTCAACTGGAAGTAATATGAACGAACTCTTTACTTGCATTGAGAACAGTCACTAGGGTGATCGTCTTTTCCTTTATGAACTTCGTGATAGAACTTATCTAGAGTTCTCTTCATCTGGGCCTTAAACTTGATATCGTGATACTCCATAACATGGGCACGTACTTTTTGAGGCTCTAGAACTTCATCACTAATAATATTATCAATCGCCGTCTTTAACTCATTTTTATCAAACGAATCAACAAAACCAATCCCTACTCCAGACAACCACTTTTTTAGGGTACTGATTAAGATAACTGGTCTTCCAACTGCAAGTGTTCCCATGGCAAGTGCCGGGAAATCATTTTCATTGAAACTGATTAATGCCTTTGAAGCGGCCATAACTGGAGCATGTTCTCCACTACACTTATCTCCAAAAAACGTATTTTCAGAATAGTCTTTTTTGATATTTGTTAATTGAGCATCGGGGCCGATGAACTGGAATGAGTAACCCCATTCTTTCATCCACTCAGCTAAAAGCTTAGCACGCTCTTCATTCACACCTTTTGCTTCAACTAAAAAGAAATGGTGCTTAAACATCGTCTTTGGAAAAAGTGCATAGTCTGAAACTCTAAATGGCGGTGGAACCACTTCCGTTTGAGTCTTTAACCCTTCTAATGTTTTTAACAGATCTTCTCTTGAAGACAGAACCATGTCGGCCTGGTCCAGGGTTTTTCTAATCCATGAGTGAACAAAGGGAGAAAAAACTTTTTGCAAGAAACTCTTTTTAATTTTTTGGTCTAAGTCTAAGTCGTATAAATACGTAATCAGTTTTGTGGTCTCACATTTTGCAAAACCTTGAGAGAAGCCTTTTGAGACGTTGATGATCAAATCGTAGTCGCAAGAAACAAAAAGGTTTTTAGCAAGAGATGGTAGTTTATTAGAATGCGTGTAGAACTCTTCTTCAGTCGTGACAACGTTACTTAAAAATGTCGACTTGATTGAACGTTGTTCTATGTGACCTAAGATCGCCCCTTTTTTGTGAGCAAAACAGTAAATCACAGCTTCAGGAAAAACTTCGCAAAGATTTTCGATGATCTCAACATAGTGAGAGCGCTCTAATAAAAAATCACATGTAATGGCAACTTTCATAATTAACTCTTATAAACTT
>JBEIPV010000106.1:0-9980 GCA_040376855.1 Bacteriovorax sp. | reverse complement strand
TCCTTTGAGTTTTTTTGCCAGCTCAAAACTTTCTTTTCCTCCACCATGCATCGAGAGAATCACGACTTCGACTTTATGGCGTGAACGCATGTCATAAATCATTTTATTTAAATGATCGGCCAGTTCACTTAGTTGTTCTTTGGATTTTTGGTCATCAAAACCAATAAAATGCACATCACCTCGAGTTGATCGGCTAACTAAACAACCATCTGGGCCTAAAACTCCTAAAAAACCTACTTTAATTGTGCCTTTTGGACTTTGAAATTCTTTGATTATATAGGGACGAATAAGTTGGTTGTCTCCTAGATATTTTCTTAAGCTGGAATCATGATTGACGTACAAATTGCTGGCAACAAGTGGAATTGAGTTCGGATTTTTTGCCGCTTTTTGCAGGATGATTTCCAGCCCGTCATTCATGGGATCAAATTCATGATTTCCCAACGTCAGCAGATCGTATTTATTTTCGACAAAAAATTCATATTCAGGGAAATCTTTGGAGTCAGATAAGGCCATGGCAGAAAAGATTGTTCCTGAAAAAAAATCCCCGGCATCCACACCTATAACAATTTCATCTTTTTTTTGCTTTCTAATGTCAGAAATAGCGGTAGTAAGGCGGGCGTATCCACCGCGTTTTTCAAATGTTTCACCAGAAGCGACTTTAACTCCATCAAGATGAGAGTGAAGGTCGTTAGTGTGAAAGACAGTAAAAGGAATAAGATTTTGTGCCTGTAGAGGGCGAATAAAAGCGACAACTAATACAAGTATAAATGAGATTTTTTTCATGAGTAAAACGATACATAAAGTGGATAGTTTTGACAAAAAAGTATGGGAAGCGATGTGGTAGAGGAAGTGCTCAAGAAAGTTGTGTTGGTGTGCCTTAGGATTCCTGATACAAGATCACAGAATTCTTGCGTCTTTGGCCAAATTAGAGCGATAATTAAGTCATGATAGAAAACAATCACCAACATGATGAAGAAGGTGGAACCGCCACCATTACAAAAAAGAAAGTACAACTTCCGAAAAAATATAAAGTACTGCTTCACAACGACGACTATACGACGATGGAGTTTGTTATTTATGTTCTTCAAAGTGTCTTTCATAAACCCTTAAATGAAGCAGAAAGAATTATGATCGATGTTCATCGCAACGGGATTGGGGTCTGTGGAGTTTTTACACATGAGATCGCAGAGAGCAAAGCGAAGAAAGTAGAGCAGATGGCAAAAGAGAATTCGCACCCGCTACTTTGCACATACGAACCTGAATAGGAATAAATTATGTCAATTAGAGCAAGCAATTTGAGACTCGAAGTTATTATCAACTCGGCAGTGATTAAAGCGAATATTTTGAGGCATGAGTACCTTTCATTAGAAATCATGTTTAAAGCTATACTGGAAGACCAGGAAGTGAGAAATATTCTGGAGAGCTGCAAAGCTAATTTAAGCGCGCTTTCAACAGAGCTCGACGCTTTTATTATGGATGAAACCAATTTCAGCATTCTTTCGGATGAAACCATTGAAGAACTTTCTAAAAAGCAGTTTGTCGATGCAGAGCTTCGTGAACTGGCCCGCGAAAACGGCATTGCTTATCAGCCAGAAATTTCACTGGGACTTCAAAGAGTCATTCAGCGTGCAGCTATTCATGTACAGTCATCAGGAAAAAAAGACATTTATGGTGTAAACCTTCTCGTGGCCTTTTTTAGCGAAAACGAAAGTTTTGTTTCTTACCTGCTTGAAGCTCACGGTGTAGAAAAGTTTGATGTAGTCAAACTTATTGCTCATGGGATTGACCGTCCGGTGAACTCAGAAGCGTCTAGTATTAACGAGGCCATCAGAAATGAGCTTGGTGAAATGGCGGAAAAGAAAGTCAGTGCACTAGAAGAGTACTGTACAAATTTAAATGAGCAAGTGACTCGCGGAAAAATTGATCCGATTGTAGGACGAGAGTCTGAAATTGAGCGCGTGACTCAGATTTTAAGTAGAAGAAGAAAAAATAATCCACTTTTAGTAGGTGAGGCCGGAGTTGGTAAAACGGCCATTGCTGAAGGACTTGCTTATAGAATTGTCCAAGGTGAAGTTCCGGAAATTTTAAAATCGGCCATTGTTTTTAGTTTAGATTTGGCAAGCCTTCTTGCAGGTACAAAATACCGCGGGGACTTTGAGCAAAGACTAAAAAACGTGATGAAGGAATTAAAAGCATATAATGAAGAAGGAAAAAATGAGGCCATCCTCTTTATAGATGAAATTCATACCATCATGGGCGCCGGTGCGACGAGCGGTGGATCAATGGATGCTTCGAATCTTTTAAAGCCAGCGCTAAGTTCAGGTGAACTTCGTTGTATTGGAAGCACGACCTATGAAGAGTATAGAAAGTTTATTGAAAAGGATTCTGCCTTCAATCGCCGTTTACAAAAAGTAGACGTGCTTGAGCCAAGTCCTGAAGACACTTTAAAAATTCTTCTTGGTTTAAGGTCAAAATTCGAAGAGCACCATAATGTTAAGTATTCTAACGCTATCGTGAAATTAATTGTGGATCTTGCGTCTAAACATATCACTGATAGAAAGAACCCGGATAAGTCTATCGACGTTATCGACGAAGTCGGAGCGATGATCAGGATTTTACCTGAAGCTAAACGCCACACGAATATCACTAGAAAAGATGTAGAGACAGTGATTGCCATGATGGCAAAAATTCCTAAGATGTCGGTGGCCACTGATGAGCGCGATAAATTAAAGAGCTTGAAGACCAATTTGAAGTTGATGATTTTCGGGCAGGATCATGCTGTTGATAAAGTAGCAGATGCTATTTTACTTTCTCGTTCAGGTCTGGGCAGCGATACAAAACCGATGGGGTCTTTTTTATTCACAGGGCCTACAGGAGTTGGGAAGACCGAACTCGCAAAACAATTAGCACGCGAACTTGGAATTCATTTAGAGCGTTTTGACATGTCTGAATATATGGAAAAACATTCCGTAGCGAAACTTATCGGAGCTCCTCCTGGTTATGTGGGCCACGATAGTGGGGGACAATTAACTGATGTCATGAAAAAGCATCCCCATGCTGTCTTACTTTTAGACGAAATCGAAAAAGCGCACCCTGATATCTTTAATATTCTTTTACAGATCATGGATCATGGGACTTTAACAGACTCACATGGACGTGCGACTGATTTTAGAAACGTTGTTTTGATTATGACATCAAATGCTGGTGCAAAAGAAATGGAATCGGGATCGATTGGCCTTGGACATGCGCCTGGAAACCAATCTTTCAAACGTGATTCAGCGATCAAAGGCTTTTTTACACCGGAATTCAGAAACAGATTGGATGCTATCGTTCATTTTGACAAATTAAGTGACACTCAAGTGCTAAAAATTGTCGATAAATTCCTCATCCAACTTGAAACGAAGCTTTCAGAAAAGAATGTGGAGCTGATTGTATCGCCAGAAGCTCGTGCACATCTTGCAAAAGTTGGATTTGATCCACAAATGGGTGCAAGACCTCTTGGCCGAATCATCGATCATGAGATCAAGAAGCCACTTTCGCATGAAATTCTTTTCGGAAAATTAGAAAAAGGTGGAAAAGTTGAAGTCACAATCGATGAAAAAGACCAAAAAATCGTCTTCAACTTCATCGATTAGGTTAATTTTTGCCCAATTTGGACCCTGACCGTAAAATATTTTTAGACCCTCTTCATTTTTTTTTAACCCCAAAATATTTTTTTTTAGACAGGCCCGCGAGGCCTGTCTTCGTTTTATGGGCACGACTCTTCCATTTGTGGAAAAGCTCTGAAACATCGATGAATAAAGCATTTCAGCGATTGTTCGAGAGAGAAAAAATGTTCTGAATGAAGTTTAAAAAAGCTTCTTCGATCTCTTTCTTGGCCTCAAAAAAGTCTGAAGGCCGAAAAAAAAAATTAAAGTAATAAAAAAAAAATACGAAAAATAAAACATACATGTTCTTTTTTGTTTGCACGAAAATAAAAAAATGTTTATTCTAAGTAAAAGAATAAAAACTTTTGGAGGGTTTTATGGCTGTTAAGAAAGCAACAAAGAAAGCTGCAACTAAGAAAGTAGCAAAAAAAGTAGCAAAGAAAGCTACAAAGAAAGTAGTAGCTAAAAAAGCTACAAAAAAAGTAGCAAAGAAAGCGACTAAAAAAGTTGCTAAAAAAGCTACAAAAAAAGTAGCTAAGAAAGCTGCTGCTAAGAAAGCTTAATTAATTAAGTAATCAAAGTTAAAAAAAGGGATCTTCGGATCCCTTTTTTTATGCCTTTTTTCCAAAAAATTTGTCAAAACAGATACTTAAATAACTAAAATCCCATTCATCACATTTACTTCCAGCTCAACTCCTGTTACTTTCCACGCCTACATTTCATTTATCAATCATGAGCAATAAGGCTTTTTAACAGGGTAAACTTATGGCAACAGGTCTAGGAACTAGAGGCGACGGTCCTCGCGAAGTCATTACAATCGATCCAGTCACTGGCGAAAAAATGGTCACAATGGGGGACTTAACTTTCCCTCCACGCAAAGTTTGGATGAAAACTTTCGGATGTCAGATGAATTATCACGATTCAGATCGCATCGCTGCCCATCTTAAAGATCTAAATTTCACAAAAACAGAAGAATTGGATGAAGCCGACATGGTTTTATTCAACACATGTGCGGTTAGAGACCTTTCTAATAATAAGTTTTACTCACAATTAGGTGAGATCAAGCACGCAAAGAAGAAAAAGAACGGTCTAGTTGTTGGAATCGGTGGGTGTGTGGCCCAAACGGAAGGAAAAGAGCTGGTAAAAAAGTACCAACACTTAGACTTTGCTTTTGGAACTGACGTTATCGATACGATCAACGATATGGTCTTCCGTGTTTATGCCGGAGACTCAAAGTTCACGATCAATTCATGGGATCGCTCAGAAAATTTTTCGATTGAAACGAAGGTCTCAGCTGACTCTCCACAGGCGTTCGTAAACATCATTAAAGGCTGTAATAAGTATTGTACGTACTGTATCGTCCCATACACACGCGGAAAAGAAAGAAGCCGTTTAATGGCCGAAGTTGTAGAGGACGTTAGAAAGCTGGTTAAGTATCAAGGGATCCAGGAAGTCACACTTCTAGGCCAGAACGTAAACTCGTATGGAAAAGAAAATGGCGAGTCACTTGCCATGCTGATCACTGAACTTGATAAGATCGATGGCCTGGAACTGATCCGTTATACAACATCTCATCCATATGATGTGTCTGATGAACTGATCGCGGTTCACGGAACGTCTAAAAAATTGTCAAAACACCTTCACCTTCCGGTTCAATCGGGATCGGCGACGGTTTTAGAAAGAATGCACCGTGAATATACACCTGAGCACTACCTTGGACTTTTAGAAAAACTAAGAGCAGCTCAGCCAGAAATCGTTTTATCGACAGATATTATTGCTGGATTCGTTAACGAAACGGAAGAAGAGCACCAGGAAACTCTGGATCTTCTAACAAAAGCGCAATTCGACTTCATTTATTCTTATACATATTCACCAAGAGCTAAAACTCGTGCTGCAAAAATGGAAGATTTACTTCCAAATGATGTAAAAGGTGCGAGACTTCGCCAGATTCAGGCCCACCAATTAGATATTCAGAACAAAATTCACCAGACGATGGTTGGAAAAACGTATCGCGCACTAGTGGATTCTGATGGAAACATGGGTGGAACAAAAAAATGGAAAGGGCGTACAAACTGTAACAGAATTGTCCACTTTGAACCTTCAAATCTGGAACAAGATTTCAAGTGGCACTGGGTAGATGTTAAAATTACATCAGCAACTGCACTTTCTTGCCAGGCCGAGCTGGTTAGAGATCTTGGAAAAACAGCGCCTTCATTGCAACAACCGCTACACTGATCGTAATTTCAAATAAATTCTAATTATATTTGAGGGGGAAAATCTTCCCCCTCTCAATCACAGAGCACTTAAATTGATAGAATAGATCCTGAAGGGGATCCTATGAAAAATCTACTATTCATCATGCTCGCAATATTTCCAATTTCAAGTTTTGCTATTGTTAACGAAGTCGCTTTCGATTTTGGATACGATCGCACGGTTTATGGAACCGGAAGACAGAATAATACGGTGACGAGAAGTTACTCTGGTGCACTTTCTACTTATATTTTCGATTACACCGCTATTGATTTGAGTGCTTCACGCACTCAGGACATCACTTCGGAAAATGAACGTTATAATGTGACGACTGGAATCGATTTAGTTGGCCAGCAAAACCGCGTTCGTTCTTCAGTTTATGGTATCGGGATCAAACAAATGTTTGCTCCAAGAACGGCGAGGCTGATTCCCGGCATCTCGCTAGGGTATGCAAAGCAATTTGTGGATTACCAATCAGATGTAACAGTGGAAGATACGGCTTCAAAAAACCGTACGACCATCAATAATGGGACAAAAAAGCAAAGAATCGATTCAGTTTTCGGAACATTTTCTCTTCAATTAAGAATGACTGAGAGATTATCCCTAAAAGCATCGGTGAAAACTTTATTTCCGGCCTTCGAATTGGATAAAGCGCGCGATAACGTAAAATATGCATTCGGCTTTTCATGGGTATTTTAAAAAAAGTATTAAAAATCTCCATTCTTGTGATTCTACTTCTAACTTTAGGGGTTAGTTGCGCCAAATTTAATTATCTTTATGAGCAGGGAGTGGGGCAGATGTCGCTGCTGTCGACTGGAAAAGATAATAAAGAAGTTCTAAAAAACGTTCGTGTTTCAAGATCGCAGAAAGAAAAAATAAAAAAGATCGAAGAGCTCAAGAAATACTTTTATAGATACTGGGGAAAGAAAGAAACCAGGATTTATTCCCAGACTACAATGCTCAAGCAGAAGGCCGTCACATATCTTGTGATCGCTTCACCCCATCAAGAAATTAAGGCCCTGAATAATTGCTTTCCTTTAATGGGATGTTTTCCTTATTTGGGTTTTTTCAGTTTGAACTCGGCCAAAGAGCATGCAAAAGAGCAGGAGGCGGAGGGGAATGTGACATGGATCCGCCCGGTTTATGCTTATTCAACTTTGGGTTATTTTACTGACACCATTCTTTCTTCATTTTTTGAATACGACGACTACGAGCTCTCAGAACTCATTTTTCATGAGCTTTTTCACACTATTTTCTTTGTTAAAAATCAGGTTGATTTGAACGAAAACTTGGCGATGTATTTTTCGGAAGGGATGCAGGAAGAATACTATGTTTCGATCAATCAAGCAGAGTACATGAAGTTCGAGCAAAAAAGAGATGCTGAGAATAAACAAATTAAAAATTTAGTGGTTCATTTGGCAAGTGAGTTACAGCAAATGTACAAATCGCTTCTGCCAAAAACCAAAGAAGAGTCCGATGCTATTTTAAATGAGTTTTTAGAAGACAGGTTTAAAGTCGAGGTTATGAAAAAGTGCCAAGCGCTAGATATTCAGCCTAAGAATTGTTTCCCGCTTGAGCGCAAATGGAATAACGCAAGTTTCGCTGCTTTTTTAACTTACGAGAAGAAGTCTAATGACCTGGCAAGTCTTCAAAAAAAGCTTGGGCTTGATTTAAAAGGCTACTATAATTGGATCACCAAGAAGTACGATGAGTTCCTCGATCAAGACGAGGAGACGGACTTCGAAATTTTCCTTTTTAAGTAGGTCAAAAACTCATGAAACACATCCTCTTTATAGACCCCATCGAAAAACTAAATCCTAAAAAAGACAGTACTCTAATGCTTGCGACGACTATGAAGGAGCAGGGGATTGAGGTTTATCTGCTTTTTGAAAAAGATTTTTACGTTTCAAATAAAGCTAAAAGCATCTTAAAACTTTATAACTTTGAGTCGAGCTTCTATGAAGACGGCGCTTATTTAAAATCTTTTGAATTAAAAGAGTCAGTCAGCCTTGAGCTTCAAAAAAACGATATGATTCACATGAGAATCGATCCACCTTTTGATACGAGATACCTGCGCTACTTATGGATGCTTCGTTATTACACTCTTCAAGGGATAAAAGTCGTCAATTCACCGGATGGAATTTTGCGATTTAACGAAAAACTTCACGCTTACACTCAGAAATCTTCACTGGAATCATACGTTGGAAGCAGCGTGGATGGATTCATGCAGTTTGTGGAGATCATGAAAAAAGATCATCAAGAGCTGATCTTAAAACCACTGGATTTATACCAGGGTTTTGGAGTGGAAAAAGTCTCAATTAACGATGCTAATTTAGCTTTTAGATTCGAAGAAAAAGTAAAAGAGAATAATGGTGCGATTGTCGCTCAGCCATTTTGTGCTGATGTCGTGAATGGTGAGATCAGATCACTTTATTTCAAAGGTCGTGAGCTAGGTTCTATTTTAAAAGTTCCAAAAAAAGGAGAGTACCTGGCGAATATCGCTCAGGGAGCTGCTTTTCATGCGATTGAGCTGACACCTGCGATGAAAAAAGAGTGTGATGATATTTGTGCTGAGCTGATGGCCGAAGGAGTGGATTGGGTTGCTTTTGATATTATGGGGAACCATGTATCGGAAATTAACATCACTTGTCCGGGGTTGTTGGTGGAAGTGAGTTTTGCTCATAAAAAGAATTTTGCTCTCGATATAATTAGAGCGCTTTAAAATAAAAAAGAGAGGCAAGCCTCTCTTTTTTTATGCCTAAATTTTTAAATACTCACTATGGTAGATCGTAAGTTGTATCAGTTGCGTATTCGATTTTGAAAGATGCGCAACCTGTTGGTGCATCTGGATATTTAGAACTTACAACAAGTGGAATGTCTCCCCAGTAAGTTCCATTAGAACATCCTGCTGGTGGATTTTCTCTTTTACATCTATGGTCTGTTAAAATACCTACAACTTCTAGAACTTTAGTCCCAGTACCTTTTGGTACATCGATTGATACCTTTTGAGAATATTGATCAATCTTTGCTTCAACTTCTACATAAGGCATGATCGGATTTGATCCGTTTCTAAGCATGAAAAAAACTTTCATTCTTGAAAAAGCAGATAGGTTAGTCGTACAAGATTTTCCCGCAACACTTCTATCGTTTTGTAGTGGACTCATTGGCTTAATTCTTATTCTAAAATTAGTATCTGAGTCAAAGCTGTTTTGATCATATCCTGGAAGATTATTAGCAGAAGACCATAACACAGGTCCGATGACGACAGCTGATGCTCCAGTTTGATTTGGATTCCCAGCTCCACTTAGAGTGACTCTATTAATGTTTTTATAATAACATCTTGTTGCATCGTAGTTCCAACGAACACCATCACAACCTGAAATGGAACCAGTGTCTGTTCCAACATCTGTACCTGTATCACCCGTTAATCCATCCGATGTACTAGACTTCTTTTTAGTCGAAGATTTCTGCTGACAACCAGCTGCCATCATCACAACTAATGTAAGGGCCAAGGTTATTTTGAATACATTTTTCATAAAAAATTTCCTGCTTATGAAGGTCACTCCTTAGACTAATCGACTGTTTCGGTAAATTTCTTGAAAATTAAATGTATCTTAAGCTAAATAGGCCCAAAATGAATTGTAAGGGGTTGAATCCACGTCGGCGTCCCAGTTGAAAACAATTTAGAGCAGGGGTAGAATAGAGTATCGACGGCCATGGAATGGTCGCATTCAAGAATGAGACATGAAAACTTTAGAGCTCGAAAAATTAATCCAAAATTTAAGCACTGATTTATACAGCTTCGCTTTTATTTTGATTCCAGATGACCTTCAGGCCACACAACTGATGATTGATTCAGTGAGTGCGTTTATTATTCAAAAAAAATCCCTGATCGATAAGTGGAGTACAACTAATGAGTCTGAATTGGTTCACAATTCAAATGATATTAGGATTCATCTTTATAAGTCGATGTATGAGCTTTCAAAAAAGCGCTACAATCAGGTGCGTATGAGTTTTAAATCGATTGAGGATAATTCAGGATTTTTTGCTCTGGAATTTGATGACAAGGCCGCTCTTTTTCTA